>DVKW01000147.1 GCA_018715855.1 Candidatus Galligastranaerophilus intestinigallinarum | reverse complement strand
TTTAATTGGAACAGATAAAGATGGCGAACTTCACCTTTTAGGCTGCGATATAAACGGCAGAGATAATTTTTCAAGGCTTTTATACGGCGGCAGAATTTCTTTAACAATAGGTTTTCTTGCTCTTTTAATTTCATTTCCGATTGGGCTTATATACGGCGGAATTTCAGGATATTTTGGCGGAAAAATCGACAACATTTTAATGAGAATTTCAGAAGCCATAATGTCAATTCCAACGTTTTATCTTTTAATAATTTTAGCTGCAATTTTGCCATCCAATATGACAAGCGCCCAAAGATTTGCACTTATAACCGTTATTTTAGCCTTCATTGGCTGGGCAGGCTTTGCAAGAGTTGTAAGAGGCATGGTTTTATCAATCAAAACGGAAGATTACGTTAAAGCGGCAAAAAGTATAGGCCAAGGTGATTTTAAAATAATTTTAAAACACATTCTTCCTCAAACTTCAAGCTATGTAATTATTGCAATTGCGCTTTCCGTTCCGTCTTTTATTTTGGCAGAATCAGGTTTAAGCTTTTTAGGGCTTGGTATTCAACAGCCTGATGCAAGCTGGGGGAATATGCTCAAAGAAGCGCAGGAATTTGCAAATATAATGTATCGACCTTGGCTTTTAACCCCCGGATTTTTAATTTTTATTGCGGTTTTGTCTTTTAATGTAATTGGCGATACAATAAGGGATGTTTTAGACCCAAAAAGTAAAATCGGAAGATAAAAATGCCTGAAAATAGCATATTTAATGAAATTTTTCAAAATTCGGAATTTTATATAACAATAATATTAAGAATGACAGCAGCCATATTCTTTGCGGCAATGCTTGGCATTGAAAGAGAATTAACGGGAAAAGTTGCAGGCCTTAGAACTCACATTTTGGTTTGTGTTGGCGCATGCGTTTTTACCCTGCTTTCAATTTATGGTTTTAAAATGCACGTAACAGAAGGTATTTCAGGCGTAAATGACCCTGCAAGAATTGGTGCTCAAATAATTACAGGTATTGGTTTTATTGGTGCCGGAACAATTATGAGAAACGGTTCCAATATTTTAGGCATAACAACGGCAGCAACGCTTTGGGTTGCAGCAGCAATTGGCATGGCATGCGGCTGCGGGCTGTTTTCAATTGCGCTTTTTGCAACGCTATCAACACTTTTTGTCTTAATTTTAATAAGGCAATTTGAAAAAAAATTCTTATCGGATTACTTAAAAAAATACAGAAATATTAAAATAAATATATCTTGCGACATTGAAGATGCAGATTGTGTGAATAAAATAATAGACAGCAATTTTAAAAATATAACAAAATTTGAGAAAAAAATAGGTTCTGATAATGAATTTGTAATTAAATTAACCGTAACAACAAGAAAAAATTTAGTTACAATTAATAATATTTTTAAAGAAACCCCATATATAAATAAAATTGAAGTACAGGAAATTTCAGATTAAATATAAACAAAATTTAAAAACTATACTAATTTTTATGCTTGTGTTAAATTTATTTTAAAAGGAATAAAAACAAGCAAAATGAGAGTATACGAATTAGCAGACGAATTAAAATTAGCACCAAAAGAGCTTATGGCAAAGGCCGAAGCCGAACTTGGCATTACATTTAAATCGCACAGCGCCGCAGTTACGCCTGACACTGCAACAAAAATAAGGCAGCTTTTAGGCAAAAAAGAAGAAAAAAAAGTAAAACCAAAAGCTTTTATTGTTAAAAAAGCAAAAGATAAACCAAAAGTTGAGGCAGCGGAAGAAGCAAAAGAAGAAGAAAAGGCACAACAGCCAAAAGTTGCGGAAAAAGCTGAGCCAAAGGTTGAAACCGTTAAAATCATTGAACAACCCAAAATGAAATCTAAATTGGAAATAGTTCGCCCTGCTCCAAGCTCTCAAAAGGTTCAAAAACAAACAGAAACGCCTGTTAAAAAAGAAGTTGAAGTTGTTAAAAAGCCGGAATTTGAAAGAATGCCGGATGTTCCTTCAATGATTAAAAAGAATTTTGCAAAAAAACCAAAAGTTGAAGAAGAACAAAAGAAACAAGAAGACAAAAAAGAAGATAAAAAGCCGAAAGAAAAACAAGGCCAAAAAGATTCTTCTGCAAAACAGCCTGTAGTCAGACACATGATTTCACAGGATATATACCAAAACCAAGGCTTAAGAGGCAAGAAAAAGAAAAAAGACAAACAATATAAAAATAAAGAAGAAGAACAAGAAAGAATAAGTTTAGAAAAAGCAGTTCAACAAAAACACAAAAAACACACACAAACAACAGCACAGGTGGAAGATGTTACACAAGTTGTAATTAACCGCCCGATGACAATTAATGAATTATCGGATAAAATCAAAAAAACTCCTGCAGATATCATTAAATTCCTTATGATGCAAGGTATTTTGGTTACGGTTAATTCACCCATAGATGTTGAAACAGCTAAAAAAGTTGCACAAAACTATGAAATCGAAGTCTTAGATGAAGACCTTGATTCATACATTGAAGAAGAAATTGAAAAAGAAGAATTTTCTAAAATATTAGAAAATGCAGATGAAAGCAAAATTGTAAAACGTGCCCCCGTTGTTACAATTATGGGCCATGTTGACCATGGTAAAACAACTTTATTAGATAGCATCCGTGCTTCAAAACATAAAATTGTATCAACCGAAGTTGGCGGCATTACTCAAAGCATTGGTGCATATACCGTTTGGCTTGGTGATAGAAAAATTGTTTTCATTGACACCCCGGGCCACGAAGCCTTCACTCAAATGAGAGCAAGAGGCGCTCAATCAACCGATATTGCAATTTTGGTTGTTGCTGCAGATGACGGTGTTATGCCGCAAACAATTGAAGCAATTAACCATGCTAAATCAGCAGGTGTTCCAATTATTGTTGCGGTTAATAAAATCGATAAACCTGATGCAAACCCCGATAAGGTTTTACAACAATTAACAGAATACGGTCTTGTTCCTGAAGCTTGGGGCGGTGATACAATTGCAGTGCCTGTTTCTGCTCTTCAAGGCAAAGGTATAGATGAACTTTTAGAATATATCTTGCTTGTTGCAGATATGCAAGAATTAAAAGCCGTTGAAGATTGCCCTGCTATGGGTATTGTTATTGAAGCAAACTTAGACAAAGGCAAAGGCCCCGTTGCACACATTCTTGTGCAGCAAGGAACACTCCATGTGGGAGACAGCGTTGTTGTGGGTTCTGTTGGCGGCAAGGCAAGAGCTTTAATTGATGACTCCGGAAGAAGAGTTAAATCAGCAGGCCCTTCAACCCCTGTTGAAATTTTAGGCTTAAATGAAGTTCCGCAAGCAGGCGACAGATTAGAAGCCGTTAAAAACGAACGTGAAATGAAACAGATTGTAAATGAAAGAAAACAAAAAGAAAGACTTACAAGGTTAGAAGCTATGGCTGTTTCTCACGTTACAAAAGAAACCTTGAGCAATGATGAAATAATTAACTTAAATTTAATTATCAAAGCAAACACCAATGGTTCTGCCGAAGCTGTTTCTCAAGCTATTCAAAACGTAAAATCATCCAAAATTGTTCCGAAAATTATTCACGTTGGCGTTGGCGACATTTCAGAAGCAGACGTTATGTTAGCTTCCGCTTCAAATGCAATAATTTTAGGCTTTACTGTTAAAGAAGATGCTAACGCCATTGTTGCAGCCGAAAAAGAAGGCGTAAAAATTAAAAAATATGATATCATCTACCAAGTTTTAGAAGATATCGAAAAAACAATGCTTTCACTGTTATCCCCTGTTATAGAAGAAGTTGAACTTGGCAAAGCCGAAGTAAGGCAAATTTTCACAATCGGCAAAACAACAAGAATTGCAGGCTGCTACGTAACAGAAGGTAAAATTGTTCGCTCTAAACATGCTGTTGTTATAAGAGACGGTAAAGAAATTTTTGAAGGCGAAATTGACCAATTAAAAAGGTTTAAAGATGACGTTAAAGAAGTTGCAACAGGCTTTGAATGCGGCATTTCCTTCTTTAAATTCAACGATATTGAAGTTGGCGATATAATCCAAGTTTCAACCACAAAAGAAATCGAAAGAAGCAGCTTAGAATAGTTTTATAAGGATTTTTTTATGAGCTTAAGAAACGAACGTGTCAGAAAAACCCTCATGAAAGAAATTTCTGATATTTTATTAAAAGAAATTAAAGACCCGAAAATTTCAGGCCTTGTTTCAATTACAGATGTTGAAGTTTCTCATGATAATTCTTATGCAAAAGTTTTCTACAGCGTGCTTACAGATGATGCCGACAAAAAAGAAGAAACCATTGAAGCAATCAAGAAAAATACCCCAAAAATAAGATATGAAGTGGGAAAAAGGGTAAGGCTTCGTTTAACGCCCGAGTTAAACTTTATTTTGGATGAATCTCTTGAAAGGGGCGCCAGAATTACAGATTTAATAGATAAAATTTCAAAAGGCGAACTTTAATTTTTTTATGGAAAATATACCTTTTTGTTTTTTAAATATATATAAACCAAAGGGAATAACGTCATTTGATGTTATTTATAAATTGAGAAAAAAACTGAGTATTAAAAAAATCGGCCATTCAGGAACCCTAGACCCGTTTGCAGAAGGGGTTATGCAAGTTGCGGTGGGAAATGCAACAAGGTTAATAGAATATCTTGATTCCAATAAAGAATATATTGCAACGGCCAAATTTTGTTATTCATCAACCACGCTTGATACAGAAGGCGAAATTAAAGAACTGCCTTATAAAAAATTTTCAAAAGATGAAATTAAAAAAGCAATTGAAAAATTTAAAGGCAAAATTAAACAAACACCGCCAAAATATTCCGCAATTAAGGTTAATGGGCAAAAACTATGCGACATTGCAAGAAAAAACCCTGAAAAAGAAATAGAAATTCCTGAAAGAGAAGTTGAAATTTATGATATAGAACTTTTGGATTTTAAAGAAAATATTGCAAAAATAAAAGTAAAATGTTCAAAAGGCACATATATAAGAACTCTTGCCTCTGATATTGCAAAAAGTTTAGGAACGGATGCTTATTTAACAGAACTTATAAGAACAAAAGCAGGGAATTTTGAACTAAAAAACAGCGTTAAAATTGAAGATGTTGACCTTGAAAAAAACGGTATAAACCCGCTTTTTGCAATAAACTTGGCCGAATATGAATTAGATGATGAAGAATTTAATTTAATTAAAAACGGAGTTAAAATTAAAGTAAATTTAAACAAAAATAACACTCATATCAAACTTTCATATAAAAAACATCTTGTATCAATAGGGGTTTTATCAGATAATATAATTAAGGTAGAAAAGTTTTTTAATTTGGGCTAAATTGTATGAATACATTCATAAAAACATTTATCGTAACTTTTATTATATGCGCAGTTTATTTTATTTACGCCTTTATTGGCAAGGAAAGCTATTCTCCAACCCTAAAACCGAACAACACTTCAATTAATAAAACGGTTGAAACAAAACAAAAGCCCATAAATGAGCCTGAAGTTACAATTTGCCTTATAAATGCCGATAATAAACCCGTTTTAGTTAAAAGAAAAGCAGAAATTAACACTCTTCAAAATGCACTAACTGAACTTATGAAAGGCTCTAAAAGAGAAGAAAGGCTTCAAGGTGCATACACAGAAATTCCACAAGGCACAAAGCTTTTATCTCTTAAAGATGACGGAGACAAAATTGCCCTAAATTTATCAAAAGAATTTGAAGGCGGCGGCGGCGCACAATCAATTCAAGCAAGGCTTTTGCAATTGGTTAAAACGGTTAATGCATACGCTGAAAATAAGCCCGTTTACCTTTATATCGAAGGCAAAAAAATTGAATATTTGGGCGGCGAAGGCATTTATGTAGAACAGCCTTTAAATGAAGAAACCCTTAAGTTCTAAGCGGCATAAATTCTTTGAATATTAGATTGAATCATCTGATCGCAAGAACCATATTCAGCTTCAATTAATTGCAATTGTGTTTGAATTTTGGTTAATTGCTCATCTAACCTTTTATCAACCTGATTAAGCCTTTCAATTCTTTGCTGCAGGGTTTTAGCTTCAGGGCTGTCTGCTTCATAATCATTTTGCGACATCTGATAATCAGAAATTTTTCCTGCTAAGTCTGATTTAGCACGGTTTATTACCATCAGCTTATGTTCATAAGCGAACCTTTGGCTATTCAATTGTACTTTTCTTGCTATGGCAATTAAAAGACCCATTGATTATCTCGTTTCGTTAAATTTTCTACCTCTTAGAAAAACGTGATCGTTGTTTGCCGCAATCAGTTTTTCCATTTGTTTCAGCTTGCCTATCTGATAATTAAGCCTGTATTTCACCAACTTCTGCTTTTTTCTAATCGTAAGAATATCTTTAATTGAGGCAACCGTGCCGTCAATCATAGCTTTTATCGGGTTGTGGCGAATGAAATAGTTCTTCGTGAACCCTAAAAACTTTTGTATTCTTTTGATGTTTGCAGAAATCACTTCATGCACGAGCTTACTCCTTT
>DVKW01000146.1 GCA_018715855.1 Candidatus Galligastranaerophilus intestinigallinarum | reverse complement strand
TTATTATGTTAAACCTTTAGAAAAAAAAGGCGAACTTATTGAGTGCAAATTAAGAGAAATTTTAAAAAAACAAAAAATTAAAATTAAAGTTGGCGATTTTGTTGAAATAGAAGATGGTGCCATTTTTAATTTATTGGAGAGAAAAAACAGCTTAAACAGGCCTTCTGTTTCAAACCTTGATTTAGTTGTTGTTGTTTCATCACTTTTAGAGCCAAAGGTCGATTTTATTCAATTAAACAGATATTTAACATTTCTTAAATACCATAAAATCGAAGCGCTTTTATGTTTTAACAAAGACGATTTAATGAAAAAAGAAGAATTAAAAAAAGCGGAAGATAAAATAAGAAAAATTTATGAACCTTTAGGCTATAAATTTGTTTTTACATCTGCCATCTATAACAATGGAATGAATGAATTTTTCAAACTTATTCAAAACAAAACAATTGCATTTTCAGGGTTATCGGGTGTGGGGAAAAGTTCTATTTTAAATGCCATTGCAAATAAAAACATTAAAACAGGCAATGTAAGCGGCAAAAATAAACGGGGCTGCCACACAACAAGGCACATTGAAATTATAGAATTTGAAGGAACAAAAATTATGGATACCCCGGGGTTTTCACGCCTCACTTTCGATTTTTTGCTTCCCAAGGATTTAGACATTTTGTTTGATGATATTTATAAATTTGCCAAAAATTGCAAATTTAAAGACTGCCTTCACACAAAAGAAGATGAAGATTGCAATGTTATAAAAAATTTAGATAAAATAGACGAAAAAAGATATGAAAGCTATCTTAATTTTTTAAAAGAAACAAAAGAATTTAAACAAAAAGTAACTTATGAAAGCCAAAAAGAAGAAACAACAAATAAAAGATTTAAAGAAAAAACTTTTGCCAAAATAAGCTCTAAAAAAAGAAGTTTTTCAAGAAAAAAATTAAACCAGACAACAAAAAACCTTCATTTGGAAGAAATTGGAGATAGTGATGATTAAAGGGTATAAAAAAATAATTGATGAAACACTTGTTAATTATTTTGATGAAATTTTAAACAACAAAGAACACATTTTTGCCAAAAAAACAATTGAAGCTATGAAATATACAACCTGCCTTGGCGGCAAAAGGTTAAGGGCAATTTTATGTTTGGAGGCTTGCAGAATTTTTTCAAACGATTTTTTTAATGCGCTGCCTGCTTCTTGCGCCCTTGAAATGCTTCATAGCCAAAGCTTAATCCATGATGATCTTCCTTCTATGGATAATGACGACTTAAGAAGGGGTAAGCCCACAAACCACAAAGTGTTTGGCGAAGCTGCCGCAATTCTTGCAGGCGATGCCCTTATTAGTTTAGGGGCGCAAATTATCATAGAAAAAACTTCAAAGGCAATTTCACCTGAAAATATTTTAAAGGCAGTTAAAGAATATTTAACCGCAGCAGGCATTTTTGGCATTGTCGGCGGCCAAACGGCAGATATAGAAGCGTCTGATTCAACTTTTAACATAAAAGATAATGACAAAATGCTTGAATATATTCAAAAATATAAAACAGGGGCATTATTTGCTTCCAGCCTTGCCATTGGCGCAATTTTAGGCGGGGCTGATTCTAAAAAAACGGAAATTTTAAGAAATTTTGCTTATGAATTCGGAATTTTATTCCAAATGGCAGATGACATTTTAGATGTAATTTCAACAACGGATGAAATGGGCAAAAAAACGGGCAAAGACAAAGGCGAAAACAAACTAACCTACATTTCAAAATTCGGGCTTTTGGGCGCAAAAGAAAAATTATATAGCCAAAAGAAAACCTGTTATGATATACTGAATGCGGGTGGAATTGAATCTGATGTTTTTTGTGAAATTATTGATTCCATAACAAAAAAAATATTATAAAAATTTAAGGGGGCAAAATGTATAATACGGGGCTAGAGGCAATGTTTGCAGGAATTGTATCGGCTTGCATTGCTCAAATTCTAAAAGTTATTATTTTCATTTTTGCCCACAAAAAAATTAATTTTAAAATTTTCACAACCACAGGCGGTATGCCAAGCTCGCATTCAGCAGGCGTTGTTGCCTTAACAACAAGCGTAGGTTTAATTGAAGGGTTTACATCAATTCCCTTTGCAATTGCTTTGGGGTTTTCGCTTGTTGTAATTCAAGATGCCCAAGGTTTAAGGCGTGCAGCAGGCAAAACGGCAGCAACATTAAACAGGTTGGTTAGCGAATGGAACCTTCACAATGAACCTGCTAAACCCTATGAAGTTTTAAAAGAACTTTTGGGGCACACGCCATTGGAAGTTTTAATGGGAATTCTTTTAGGGGTATTAATGGCGTTATTTGTTCATTTTAAAATGCCTGATATTGTTGATTTTTCAGGCTTAATAACGCTTTTAACCAACTCTTTTTAACAAACCGGTTAAGCTTGTTTTTTCAAAAGTTTGAACTTCTTTTTTAATTTCGGGTTTTTTGTTTTCTTGTACTCTAAAGCTTGATAGCCCTATATATTCTTTTTTTGAATCGGGATTAAAAAAGTTATAGAAAAAATTCAGAACGGATTTCATAATTATTTCCTTTTAATTTTGTAAACTTAATTATATTTTAACCCATAATTTTTAAGGCAAATTAACGGTTCAGGTTATAATATAGCTTATGAATAAGTATAACGATTTTTCAAATATTATCCAAACAGATGACAGCTTTAATGTTGAACTTGAAGCTTATAATATAAGCCTTCAGGAATATACAAAAGATGACATCATCCGTATTTTAGCAGAAAATAATGATGAAAAAAAGATTGTAGCAATAATTAATTTAAAAAGCATAGAAAATAAATTTGAAGCAGATTTAATTTTATCTCACTTAACAGGCCAAGACGGAAGAATTAGAGAAGCTGTTTCATACATTTTATCGGAATTAAACCCGTCGGATTTTTATTTGGATGAAAAATCAATTAATACGTTGTTAAACGGAATTTTAGACATTAACCCGAATGTTGTAAGAAATTTAATTTCTTTTATAAATAAAAGCCCAAAATTAAAAGAGAATTTAATTAAGCCGATTGTTATTAAAACAAATGAAATTCTTTCGGATTTGGAAAAATATGTAAAATGCGATTCGCCTTTTTTTGAAAATCAATCAAAATCAAACAAAAACCACGCAAAAAATAAACTCACCTTTAATTTATATTGGCTTTTAGAAACAATTTCAATTTTAGATGTTAATAAAATTGAAAATTTGGAAAATATTTTAACAAAAACATCAAATTTTATAGATTACACAATTAGGGAAAAAACGGCTAAAATTCTATCTAAAATGGAAAATAAACCGCCCGAATTGTTACGGAAATTGAAAAATGATGAAAACATATATGTAAAAAATCAACTTTTATGTTAAACTCATTTTGATAGTAGTTAAAAGGTGCTTATATGATTTCAGTAAACGATTTAAAGACAGGTCTTACATTAGAACTCGATAACGGCTTATGGTCTGTTGTTGAATTTCTTCACGTTAAACCGGGCAAAGGTGCTGCTTTTGTTCGTTCAAAATTAAAAAACGTTGAAACAGGGCAAGTTGTTGAAAAAACCTTTAGAGCCGGCGAAAAAGTTGCGAAAGCAATTTTAGACAGACGTGAAATGCAATATTTATATAAAGAAGGCAATGATTATGTTATGATGGATTTGGAAACATTTGAACAATTGCCTGTTCCTGCCGATCATATAGGCGATGGCGTTAAATATTTAAAAGAAAATATGAATGTTCAAATTTTAATGCACAACGGCAAAATTATCGGCATCGACCTTCCGAATTTCGTTGAATTGGAAGTTATTGACACACCGCCTGCAGAAAAAGGCAACACTGCCCAAGGCGGCAGCAAACCCGCAACTTTAGAAGGCGGCGCAATTGTTAACGTTCCGTTCTTCATTCAAGTGGGCGATAAATTAAGAATAGACACCAGAACAAATGAATACTTAGATAGGGTATAAATTTATGAATTTTGAAATTGAATATATTGAAAAACTTGCTAATTTAGCAGATGAAAAACAATTAACGGAAATTACCGTAGAAGACGGTGATAAAGCCATCATTATTAAAAGAGGAATGCAAGGCGCTCAAGCCATAGCACCCGTTAGCGTTCCTGCGGCACCTCAAATTGCCGCACCAACCCAACAGCAAACCCAAAGCGCACCTGCAGCGGAACAACCAAAAGGAACAGCTATTACATCTCCTATGGTTGGCGCTTTTTATGCTGCACCGTCACCGGGGGCTAAACCTTTTGTTAAAGTCGGCGATACGGTTGCTGCCGGTCAAGTGGTTTGTATTGTAGAAGCAATGAAACTTATGAATGAAATTGAATCGGAAGTTTCAGGCAAAATCACTCAAATTTGCGTTGAAGACGGCCAATCTGTTGAATACGGCCAAGTTTTAATGTATGTTGAATAAAAAAACCACAAGCTATCATCTATTTAGGACATAAAGTATGATTGAGAAAGTATTAATAGCAAACAGAGGGGAAATTGCCCTTAGAATTATAAGAGCCTGCAGAGAATTAGGAATTGCAACGGTTGCCGTGTATTCGCAAGCGGATGCGGACAGTTTGCATGTTTCATTGGCAGATGAAGCCTATTGCATAGGGCCTCATCAAAGCTCAAAAAGTTATTTAAGCATTCCCGCAATTATAAGTGTTGCCTTAACTTCAGGTGCAGATGCAATTCACCCCGGATATGGCTTTATGTCTGAACGTGCAGATTTTGTTGATATTTGCGATGAGCACCACATCAAATTCATCGGCCCTTCGGCAGCTGCGATGAGGGCAATGGGCGATAAAGCAAGCGCCAGAAAAACAATGATAGAATCAGGTGTTCCCGTTACCCCGGGGACAGGGCTTGTTGAAAATGTCGATGAAATTAAAGAATTTGCAAATAAAGTAGGATACCCTGTTATCATTAAAGCAACAGCAGGCGGCGGCGGCAAAGGCATGAGAATTGTTAATAAAGAAGAAGAACTTGAAGATGCCTTTAATTTATGCCGTCAAGAAGCACAAAATTCTTTTGCAAACCCTGAAGTATACTGTGAAAAATATTTGATAAACCCAAGGCACATTGAAGTTCAAATTTTAGCAGACAGCTACGGTAATGTTATCCACTTAGGCGAAAGAGATTGCTCAATTCAAAGGCGCCACCAAAAATTATTGGAAGAAGCACCAAGCCCTGCCATCACGGAAGATATCAGAAAGAAAATGGGCGAAGCTGCCATTAACGCCGCAAAAGCAATTCATTATGAAGGCGCCGGCACTTTGGAATTTTTATTGGATGAATCTGACCCTGATAATAAAAAATGGTATTTTATGGAAATGAACACAAGAGTTCAGGTTGAACATTGCGTTTCTGAGATGATTTCAGGCGTTGATATTGTTAAAGAACAAATAAGAGTAGCTTCAGGCGAAAAGCTTTCATACACTCAAGATGACGTTACCCTAAGAGGCCATGCGATTGAATGCAGAATAAACGCAGAAGACCCTGCAAGAGATTTTATGCCCTTTGCAGGCAAAATTGAAGGCTACATTGCCCCGGGCGGCTTTGGTGTAAGAATTGATTCTCATGCTTATACAGGCTATAAAATTCCGCCATACTATGATTCAATGGTAGGAAAACTTATATGCTGGGGCAGAAACAGAGAAGAAGCAAGAAAAAGAGCCTTAAGAGCATTGGATGAATACATTATTACAGGAATTAAAACAACAATTCCTTTCCATAAAGCAATTTTAAATAATGATGTATTTATCTCAGGCAATTTTGATACAAGCTTTATTGAAAAGCATTTTTCAAAAGAAGAATTAAAATTTTAAATATAAAAATTAATTATTGAAAGTATCCGCAAGTTTTTTCAATAGTGTTATCAAGGGCTTCTTCCCACTGTTCTTTTTCTGCTCTTAAAACTTCAAGCTTTGTTTCAACTTGTTCTTGTTGAGTTTGCATTTTTTGTTCAGCAATATTCATTTGGTCTTGAATGCTTTGAATTATCATTGTATATTCATTTTCAACAGATTCGCATTCTGCCATGTTTTGTCTGTATTCTTCGCTTGTGGGGTTTTCGCCAAGTTTAGCTCTGATTGCTTCAACTTTATTGTTCATTTCAGATGTCATTTCAGAGGTTTTGGCGCAGCCTTGAGTATATTTAAGGTTGTATTCTTCGCTGATTTGCATAAGACGCAATTCAAGCTTGCTTATTAATGTTGTTCTAACATGCACTTGCGATTGTTCGTATGCTAAAGCCATTTTTGCGTCCTTTCTGTTATATATATAAAGTATATATAAAAGATATAATTGCCATTTTTTAAGTTTTATGTAAAGTTATGTAACAAAATCATAAAGTTTTTTTCAAATTTGCCGTAATAATTAACATAAAGGAAGGGTGTTTAAATCTAAAAGAACGTTAATTGTGTTTGTTTAAAAAGGCTTAATTTTTTCTTTCAGTTATAAATTGTGCTTATTTATGACATTTGTGCGAATTTTATTCGCACATTTTTTTATGCGATAATTATTTTATGCTTTTAGTTATAGACATCGGAAACACAAACACAAACATCGGAATATATGACAAAAACGACCTTATAAAGGTTTATGGCATTGCATCAGACCACATTAAAACTTCTGATGAATATGGCATTTTAATTTCATCTTTGCTTTTAACAAGCGATATTAAAACAAAAATTAACGCTTGTATAATATCATCCGTTGTGCCGACTTTGGGCGAAACAATTAAAAAAGCGGTAGAAGAATATATCAATGTTGAAGTTTATAATTTATCTTATAAATCTAAATTGCCCGTTAAAATTTTATTGGATGAACCGAAAGAAGCGGGTGCAGACAGGCTTGCAAATGCTTCTGCAGCAGCTGTTTTATACAAATTGCCTGTTATTGTAATAGATATAGGCACTGCAACCACTTTTGATATTATTGATAAAAACGCAAACTTTATAGGCGGCATAATTGCCCCCGGGCCTTTAATTCAGGCAAAATCTTTAAGCCAATTTACATCTAAATTGCCAAAATTAAAAATTGAAGCACCAAAAAATGCAATTGGCAGAAATACAATAGATGCAATGCTTTCAGGCATTGTCATGGGGCATAAAAAAATGGTTGAAGGAATGGTTAAATTGTGCGAAAAAGAACTTGGCGAAAAAGCCACAATTGTTGCAACGGGCGGCTTTTCAAAAGCGCTTTTCAGCAATATGGAATGCAACATTGACTATATCAACAAAGATTTAACTTTATTCGGATTAAAAACGGTTTATGAAATAAACAAAGGGGAGAAAATTTAAAATGCAAACTAAAGAAAAAATTGTTTTAAAAATACAAAAATTGCCGCATTGCGCAGGCATGCCTGAGTATAAAACAAAAGGGGCGGCAGGCATGGATTTAGTTGCCTCAAATGATGAAGATATTACATTAAAACCATTAGAAAGGTTTTTAGTTCCGACAGGCATTAAAATTGAACTTCCCGAAAATTATGAAGCGCAAATTCGCCCAAGAAGCGGCCTTTCAATTAAAAACGGAATCAGTTTAATTAACTGTGTCGGCACAATTGATGAAGATTACAGGGGCGAAATTAAAGTTGGCCTTGTTAATCTTTCAAACGAAACCTACACAATTGAAAGAGGCGAAAGAATTGCCCAAATGATAATTGCACCCGTTACAAAAGCCGACATTCAAGTAGTGGATGAATTATCGGAAACAACAAGGGGCGAAGGCGGCTTCGGTTCAACCGGCATAAAAGCATAAAACCAGAGTGCAGGTTTTGGCGGGCGATGAGCCCGACACAAACCGTAACTGTTGATAGCCGCCGTTATGAATGAAGCGCAAGCGGAATGAATGAACAAATCTTAGTAAAAATAAGAAGCGGTGCGACTTTGTCGCATAAGCTCTATTTTTACTGATTTGACAGGCGGAGAAAAAGCATAAATAACCTTTTAAATTTATAAAATCATCAAAAATGCACCATAATATTCATTTTGGTGCATTTTTTATTAATATATTTTTTATGCTTTAATGTCTATTATGAAAGAATATCTTGATTATTTAAGAAAAAAATATGAAACGGTTGATTTTATAAAAGATGACCCCGTTCAATTTTTGCATTCTTTTAAAAACGATGTTAAAAATTTAGAAATATGGGGTTTTATTGTCTCTTTGTTTGCGTTTGGAAAAAGAGAAGCCTTTATTCAAAAATTAAACGTTTTGTTTGAAATAATGAACCACGACCCCTATGAATTTATTTTAAATTTTGAAAAAAATGAAAGCAAATTAAACGGTTTTATTTACCGATTTTATAAAGATAGCGATATTAAAGCATTGTTTTTTCTTCTATCTGAAAAATTAAAAAAAGGAATGACTTTAGGCGATATTTTTTATGAAAAAAGAAATAATTCTACACTGGAAATTTTAAAAGGCGTTTACAATGAATTTGAAAAATCAAAATATTTTACAAATTCAGGCGGGTTTTCTTTCATGCTCTCAAACCCGAATAAAAACGGCGCCAATAAAAGGTTAAATATGTTTTTAAGGTGGATGGCAAGAAAAGGCCCTGTTGACCTTGATTTGTGGCATTTTATAGAACCTAAAAATTTAATAATTCCATTAGATATCCATGTAGGAAATATTTCAAGAAAATTAAATTTGTTAAAAAGAAAACAAAACGATATAAAAGCTGCTTTGGAATTAACCGAAAAATTAAAAGAATTTGACCCAAATGACCCTGTTAGCTATGATTTTGCGCTTTTTGGAGCAGGCGTAAACGGCTTTGATGTTATAAAAAATGAAAATTTGGGCATTTTAGATAAAATATAAAAGTTTTATTAAAAAAGATAAAACCTGTTTTTATTTGTAATAAAATTGTATTAGGTAAAAATATACAAGGTACAAAATGAAATATTCAAAATATTCTGCCGTCATTATAGGTTCAGGTATATCAGGGCTTTATTTGGCGCATAAATTAGCAAAAAGCAAAAACAACAAAGACGGTGTATTAATTATTACAAAAGCCGAAGTAAACGAATGCAATTCAAGGCTTGCTCAAGGCGGCATTGTTGCCGTCATGCCGGATGTAAACAAAGCAGATTCAATAAGTTCCCATGTGTTTGACACGGTTAAAGCAGGTGCCGGCCTGAACGATTTTAATGCCGTTAAATATGTATCTGAATATTCGGCTCTTGCAATAAGAGGGCTTATAAATGCAGGCGTAAAATTCGATAAAAAAGAAGACGGTTCTTTTGATTTTGCGCTTGAAGCAGCTCACAGTCTGCCAAGAATTCTTCACACCAAAGATAAAACGGGCGAATCAATTGAAAATGCTTTAATTGATAAAGTAAACAAAGCAAAAGAAGTTGAAATTTATGAAAACACAATGGCGGTTGACCTTTTGGTTGATAAATATAATGCAGTTAAAGGGGTTATTACCTTCAATGAAAGAGAGGGTGAATTTGAAGCCGTTTTAACAAATGCCGTTATTATAGCAACTGGCGGCATTGGGCAGCTTTATAAATATTCAACAAGCAGGCCCGTTGCAACAGGCGATGGCATCTACCTTGCAAAAAAAGCAGGAGCCGAAATTGAAGATATGGAATTTGTTCAATTCCACCCCACAGCTCTAAGTGTTAAAAATGTAGTTACAATGCCTTTGGTATCAGAAGCCGTCAGAGGCGAAGGCGCCAAACTTGTGAACAAAAAAGGCGAAAGGTTCATTTTAAAATACGACAAAAGAGCAGAGCTTGCTCCAAGAGATGTTGTTGCAAGAGCCATTTATGACGAATTAAAACAAACAAACGAAGATTTTGTATATCTTGATATAACGGATATCGGAGTTGAAAAGTTTAAAACAAGGTTCCCTTCAATCACAGCTTATTGCGAAGAATTCGGCATTGATTTAAACCAAAAATTAATTCCCGTGTCCCCCGCAGCCCACTATTTAATGGGCGGCATTAAAGTTAACCTTGATTTTGAAACAAACATTAAAAACTTATATGCAATCGGCGAATGCGCAAGAACCGGGCTGCATGGTGCAAACAGGCTTGCTTCAAACTCGCTTTTAGAATGTGTGGTTTCTGCTATGGGGTTATATGATAATTTAAGCTATCAAGATTTAACCGCCCCTAAAAACTATGATGAAAAAATTAAAAATACAATTTCAATGTATCAAGAATCTGACCCTAATTATATTGAAGACCCTGACATAATTAAAAACAAAATTAAAGATATTATGTGGAATTATGCAGGCATTTTAAGAAGTGAAACGCTTTTGAAAAAAGGTATTTTTGAGCTTGAAGAAATTAAAAAGGCAATCGGAGATAAAAAAGTATTTTCCGATTTCAATTCATATGAAATAAGAAATATGCTTGGGGTTGCAGAAATCATTATAAATTCTGCAATAGAAAGAAGAACATCTGTCGGTGCGCATTTCAGGTTTGATACATACGCAAATGATGAAAAAAAAGCTGAAAATAAGGGTAATATAGAAAATGAAATTCCTGTTAAATGATTTTATAGTGAGAGATTACATTAAAGAAGCCTTAAAAGAAGATATAGGCTATGGCGATATTTCAACAGATTACGTTTGTGCACACCTAAAAGGTGATGAAATTTTTGAAGTAAATTTAAGAACAAGGCAAGACGGCATTTTTTGCGGAAGAGAAGTTTTTGAAATTGTTTTTGACGTTTTATCGAACGGAAAAGTTGAAGTTGAATTTTTTGTTGATGACGGCGATGAAATGAAAAAAGGCGACATTTTAGCAAAAATTAAAGGTTTTCCAAGATACGTTTTAACTGGGGAAAGGCTTGCTCTTAATTTTGTTCAAAGAATGTCAGGCATTGCAACATATACTAAAAAATTCGTTGATATTTTAGCCCCGTATGGCGTTAAAATGGCAGATACAAGAAAAAACACCCCAAATTTCAGAATGTTTGAAAAATATTCTGCAGCAATAGGCGGTGCAACATTGCACAGGTTCAATTTGTGCGATTGTATTATGCTAAAAGATAACCACATTGCCCTTCTTGGCGGAAACATTAAAGAAGCCGTTCAAAAGGTAAAAGAATTTAATTCTCATGCACATAAAATTGAAGTTGAATGTGATAAATTTGAACAGGTGAAAGAAGCCATTGAAGCTAAAGTTGATATTATTATGCTTGATAATATGACATTAGATGAAATTAAAAAATGCACGGAATTTATAAACAAACGTGCAATTGTTGAAATTTCAGGAAATGTTAAACTGGAAACCCTTCCCGAGCTTGCAAAAACAGGGGTAGATGTTATAAGTTCAAGCGCAATTATAACAAAAGCATCTACAATAGACCTTGGTTTTGATTACCTTTAATTTATTGAATATTTAAAAATTTATGTGTTTGGGGAATTAACCTTACATCTTTAAATTTTGAATAAAATTTATTATAAATTTCAAGGTAGTTTAAATTGTTATCTAAGGGCATTTTTGGCTGCAAAACAATTGGAATGTTATATTTGTTTGCTAAAATTGTGCAAATTTCAATTTCATCATCATCAATTTT
>DVKW01000145.1 GCA_018715855.1 Candidatus Galligastranaerophilus intestinigallinarum | reverse complement strand
TAATTTGGCCAAAGCTTCCTTCAAGCAATCTTTCTTTGCTTGATTTATTGTTTTTTTAAAATCCGATTTATCTAAAATATCCGTTGAAATTAAACTGTAAAACACCATAAATATATTCTGCTCTTATTTATAGAGCATGGCAATATATATTAATTAAATGTTACATTCTAAAAAGTCATAAACTTTTTCTTTATACATTGGTTTTGAACTTGAAAACAAAATGCACATTGTTTTTGTAAAGGTTTCAATTTCTTTTTTTCTTTTTTGAACTTCCCCTTGGCTGCTAAGGTCGCATTTGGTTAAAATATTAATAAATGGAATTTTATTTAAAATAAGCCAGTTTATCATATTCATATCGTTTTCTAACATTCCATGTCTTGCATCTAAAAATAAAAAACAATATGCTAAATTTTCACGCTTTAAAAGGTATTCTTCCAAATTTTTTTGCCACTCGTTTTGCATTGCTTTTGAAACTTTGGCATAACCATACCCCGGTAAATCTGCAATAATAAAATTTCCTTTATCGGATGTAACTTCAAAATGGTTTATAAGCCTTGTTTTCCCGGGGGTGTTAGACGTTTTTGCAAGTTTGCCGTTATTTGTAATTACATTTATAAAAGTTGATTTGCCCGCATTAGAGCGCCCCAAAAGTGCAAATTCGGCCTCTTTAAACGTGGGTGCTAATTTGAGGCAGGGTGAGCTTTTTATGAACTTCGCCGCTTTTATTTTCATTAATTAAATGCCTTAATTCTGATATTTGCCTTTTGTACATAACGGAAGATAAAAGATTATAAGCTTTTTTAGAATTTATAACATTAATTTGAATTTTGCCGTCATCCGTTGTTTCAACGGTAATTGACCTATTCCCGCCTTCAGCTGTTTCGATACCTGTAATATTTACAATGGTTCTTTTTAAAATGCTGATGGGTTCTCTTAAAAATTCTTCAAAAGTTTTTAAAATGTTATTCTTCATAAAAAATTTTCCATATTCATTCTATCAAAAAAGCAACTTTTTTTGTATAATAACAAGACAACGGTTTAATATTTTGTTATAAGGAATTTTAAATATGCTGAATAATTTATATAAAGAAATTACCCCAAATGGCTATGGCATTGCAATTGAAACGGAAGGCGATATTTTATATTCAAAACAATCTGAATTTCAAAAAGTTGAAATTTTTAAATCAAGGGGCTTAGGAAATGTTTTAACGCTTGACGGCCTTATGATGACAACCGAGGCGGATGAATTCTTTTACCATGAAATGATTTCACATATTCCCTTATGCTCTCATAAAAACCCTGAAAATGTTCTTGTAATTGGCGGCGGGGACGGCGGAACGGTTAGAGAAGTTTTATTGCATGACACGGTTAAAAATGTTGATTTATGCGAAATAGACGGGCTTGTAATTGAAGCAAGCAAACAGTTTTTGCCAACTATTGCAGGAAAATTGGATGATAAGAGAGTAAACATATATGTTGAAGATGCAATTGAATTTATTAAAAACAAAAAAAATTGCTACGATGTTGTTTTAATTGATTCAACAGACCCTATGGGCCCAGGAGAAGGCTTATTTACGGAAGAATTTTACACAAACGTTAAAGAAAGCTTAAAAGAAGGCGGCATTGTTACCCCGCAATCTGAATCACCATTTGCAAACAAAGATGAAATGAGAAAAATGTATATCTTGCTTCATAAAGTGTTTAAAACCGTTCTTCCATACTCAGGCCCCATTCCTACATACCCGGGCGGTTATTGGTCTTGGGCATTTTGCACAGATGATAACGATAATTCTATTAAAGATGAAGCTCGTGCAATTAAAATTGAACAAAATGCAAAACTATATAATAGAGAACTTCATAAAGGAGTATTTTCGGTTCCAAACTTTGTAAGGAAACTTGCAAATAATGAATAATGATATAAAAATTAGCGCTATAACTTCACCTATTAAAGGTGAAGTTATAATCCCGTCAGATAAATCTATTTCTCACAGAGCAATAATTTTAGGTTCTCTTACAGGCGGAAAAATAAAAATTTCAAATTTTTCAAAAGGAAAAGACCCAATCTCAACTCTTGAAATTTTTAAAAATTTAGGTTTAGAAGTTAATTTTATTGATGATAAAACACTTTTTATAAATTCAAAAAACGGTTTATCAGCTCCTTCTTGCGCCCTTGATTGCGGCAATTCAGGCACAACAATGAGGCTTATGACGGGTCTTTTATCGGGGCAAAAATTTAATTCGGAATTATTTGGAGATAAAAGTTTATCTAAACGCCCAATGAAAAGAATAATTGAACCTTTAACTTTAATGGGTGCAAAAATTGAATCCAATGAAAATAAAGCGCCATTAAAAATTAAAGGTTCAAAATTAAATGGAATTACATACGAATCAAAAATAGCTTCGGCTCAGGTTAAATCTTCAATTTTGCTTGCAGGGTTTAATGGTATTGGCGAAACAAAAGTTATTGAACCAAGTTTATCCAGAAACCACACGGAAATTATGCTTCAATATTTTGAAGCTGACATTAAAACGGGAAAAATTGAAGATAAATTCTACACTGCAATCAGAAGTTCATTTTTAATTCCAAAAGATATTTATATTCCGGGGGATATTTCATCAGCTGCATTTTTTATGGTCGCGGCTGCCATAACCAAAAATTCAGACATTATAATTAAAAATGTCGGCCTGAATGAAACAAGAACAGGCATTATTGATGTTATGAAAAATATGAACGCAGATTTTGAAATTCTTGATGAAAAAACAGTAAACGGCGAAAAAATTGGAGATGTAAGAGTTAAATATTCACCTGATTTAAAAGGAACAGAAATTAAAGGCGATATTATCCCAAGGTTAATAGATGAAATTCCGGTTATTTGTGTTTTAGCAGGCTTTGCGAAAGGTAAAACAATTATAAAAGATGCAGGTGACCTTAAAAATAAAGAATCTGACAGAATAAAATGCACAGCAGAAGAATTAAAGAAAATGGGCTTTAATATTGAACCAACGGATGATGGCTTTATAATTGAAGGAAACGCCCAAAAACAAATTGAAGGAAACGTTGAATTAAATACATATAACGACCACAGGCTTGCAATGAGCTTTTATGTTGCAGGGTTAAAAGCAAAATCAGAATGTTTAATTAAAGATTTTATCTGGGTGAATACGTCTTTTCCTGAATTTTTAGGCCTTTTTAATAAATTAGGGGTGTAGATGTTTTATTTTGATAAAGTTTTAGATAAAACGGTTTTAAAATCAACCTTGTTTAATGGTGTTAACCATTTTTTTACAACAAAAGAATTAATTCTGAAAACAAAAGAAGAAAATTTAATTAATGAAGCAGAAAAGCAAAAAGAATTAATTAAAAAAGAATTTAAACTGGATAGGTTAATTCACCCCAAACAAACCCACACAAATAATATTCAAATTGTAAAAAAAGATGTTGAAACCTACCTTGAAACTGACGCACTTATTTTGGATGATAACAAAACAGGCATTTTTCTAAACTTTGCAGATTGCACCCCTATTATTTTATACGATTTTAAATTAAATATAGGGGCAATTGCCCATGGCGGCTGGAGAGGGACTGTTCAAAAAATAGCACCTTTAACCGTTTTAAAAATGGAAAAAGAATTTAATTCAAACCCAAATGATATAAAGGCATTAATTGGCCCAAATATTTGTTTTAATTGTTTTGAAACAAGTGAAGAAATTATGAATGAACTTAAAAATACGGTTAAAAATAATATTGGCACCACAAAAGAAGAAAATGGCAAATTTTATGCCGATTTAAAAGAAATAAACAAAAGGCAATTAATTGAAGTCGGAATTAAAGAGATTGATGTAACCGCATATTGCACATTCCACAACAACAACCTTTTCTTTTCATACAGAAAAGAAAACAAAACAACAAACAGAATGAGCGCTTTTTTAAGTTTAAAAAATTAAAACAAACCTTTTGTGTTTTTTGCAGCGTTTTGAAGAAAATTTGTGTTTTCTGTTTTTTTAAGCTTATCTTTTGCCTTAATTTCTTTTTCAATATCTTCGGGTTTTAAATTTCTTAAGATTTCAACATATTTATTTGAAGCTTCTTTAATTCTTTCTGCTAAATTACTAATGTATTCAAAATAGCTTTTTTCATCATCATCTCTATAGCGCCAAAGTTCAGAATTAAAGGCTGTCATAACGTCTTTTTTGTAATCTTCTAAAATACCATCCCTTGCTTCGATGAATGTTTTAACCGTTTCTTCACTTGGAAAAAGCCTGCATTTTTTGTACGTATTGTCTAAAATTATCATGGATTTTTTGGTAGCAAGCCTTGTTTGAACTCCACGGATAAAATATCTGTCTTCTTCTTCTTTTGAAATTTTAAAGTCAAACGGAAAATCAAGATTGCACATAACTGTTGCATCTGCAAGCTCTACCATAAGCTCTGATTTTAAATATTCATATTCATCTCTAAGGGTCATAATTTTTCAGCTTCTTAAAATTTGTTAATTACATTTTAAACAAATATGGATGATTTTGCAAATTTTTAAATAAAAAATGCGCCATATATTCTATGGCGCATTGATTATGGTTCGATTTTAAACTAAGGCTTTTGCTTTTTTATCGGCAATAGCTGCTTGTGCTGCAGCTAATCTTGCTTGAGGAACTCTGAATGGCGAGCAAGAAACGTAATTCAAGCCGATTTTGTGGCAGAATTTAACGGAATTCGGGTCGCCGCCGTGTTCACCGCAAATGCCTCTTTTTAAGTTTGGCCTTACAGGTAATGCTTTTTCTAAAGCAATTTGCATTAATTGGCCAACACCTTTAGTATCAAGTGTTTCAAAGGGGTTAGCAGGTAAAATTTTATCTTCAACATATTTAGATAAGAATTTACCTTCGGCGTCATCTCTTGAATAGCCAAATGTCATTTGTGTTAAATCGTTTGTACCAAATGAGAAGAATTCGGCATATTGTGCAACTTCATCTGCAGTTAATGCTGCTCTTGGAATTTCAATCATTGTGCCGAACATATATTCAATTTCAACGCCTTTTTCTTGCATAACCTCTTTTGCAACTTCTTCAAGAAGGGCTCTGTCTATTCTTAACTCATTCACATGAGAAATTAAAGGAATCATAATTTCAGGTTTAACGGTTAAGCCTTCTTTTTTAAGGTCGCATGCAGCTTCAAAGATTGCTCTAACTTGCATTTCGTTAATTTCAGGGAACATAAGCCCTAATCTGCAACCTCTTAAGCCCATCATCGGGTTGGATTCGGATAATTCTTCAACTGTGTGAAGAAGATTTTCTTTTTCTTTGTAATCTTCACCTTTAGCTTTTAGGGTTGCAACTTCTGCAATTAAAGTTTCTTTATCGGGTAAAAATTCGTGCAATGGCGGGTCTAAGAGCCTTATTGTCATTGGATACCCGTTTAGAGCTTTAAACATATCTTTAAAATCTTGATATTGCATAGGAAGAAGTTTTGCTAAAGCTTCTTTTCTTGCTTCTTTTGTGCCTGCAATAATCATTTTTTGAACCCAAGGAAGTCTTGATGGGTCCATAAACATATGCTCTGTTCTGCAAAGGCCAACACCTTCTGCACCCAATTTAAGAGCGTTTTGAACATCTAATGGAGTATCGGCGTTTGCTCTTACCGTTAATTTTTTGAACTCATCAACCCATTTGAATAAAGTTTCAAAGTTTTCATCCATTGTAGCAGATTGTGTTTGAACAGCCCCTGCCATAACTTCGCCTGTTCCGCCATCAATGGAAATAACGTCATTTTCATGGTAAATTGTGCCATCTGCAGCGGTTAAGGTTTTATTTGCAAGGTCAATTTTTAAGTCTTCACAACCTGAAACGCAAGGTTTGCCCATGCCTTTTGCAACAACGGCAGCGTGGCTTGTCATACCGCCTCTTAGTGTTAAAACACCTTGAGAAGCAATCATACCGTGAATGTCGTCAGGGCAGGTTTCAATTCTAACCAAAATAACTTTTTCGCCCGCTTCGCCCCTTGTTGCAGCTTCATCAGTATCAAAAACAATTTTACCGATAGCAGCGCCCGGGGATGCATTTAAGCCTTGAGCAATTTTATGTGCTTCTTTTTTAGCTTTGGGGTCAAATGATGGAAGTAAAAGTTGATATAACTGATAAGGATCAACAAGTTCAACTGCTCTTTCTTTTGAAATAATGCCTTCTTTTGCCATTTCAACAGCAATTCTAACTGCAGCTGCAGCTGTTCTTTT
>DVKW01000144.1 GCA_018715855.1 Candidatus Galligastranaerophilus intestinigallinarum | reverse complement strand
CAAAAAGGGAATATATTTAAAATCTGCTTCAAAATTTGCGTATGGCACATATTTTGAACCTGCCAAAATTTTGCCTTGTTCCGTTAATTCAATGTTAGACAAAGGCAAAACAGGCGAATTAAAAAATTTATTTGAAAGTTTTTCAAATTTTTCTTCAATTTTGCCGTTTGAAAAGTCTTTTTCATTTAATACATCTTTTGAATTTAGGTCAAAAACAGATATTTTAATATTTTTTGGAATATACGTTACGTTTAATTTTCTGTAGCCAAAAAAGTTTAGAGACCTTGTTAAAATGTAATCGGCAGAAACATTTTTTAAATCGCCAAAATCTTTTTCTTCACTGATTAAAATGCTTCTTTCAGGCTTTGTGTAGCTGTCATATTTATTTTTTACAAATGTATAGCCGCCATATGCGAAAAATGCAAATAAAAGCGCAATAAATATAACCATTTTTGTTAATTTTTTAAGACAGCCCATAATATAAATTCCTTGTCATAACAGATAACTTTATTTTATTATTAACATTATGGAATTTCAAAACTTTTTAAAATTTGAAGAAATTAAAAAAGAAGAACTTTCTTTTGTTTTTCGCCAATATTACGATTTTAAAGAACAATATAAAGATTTTGTTTTGTTTTTTAGAATTGGCGAATTTTATGAAACATATTTTAAAGACGCCATTATTATATCAGACGTTTTAGGCTGCAATTTAACAAAAAGAAAGTTTAACCATCAAGGCATTGCGCCAATGGCAGGAATTCCATATAAAAGCCTTAATTCTGCCGTTCAAAAGTTATTAAAAAATAATTTTAAGGTTGTTGTTGTAAATCAAACCGATGAAAAAGATGAAAACGGCAAATTTATAAGAAAAATTGAAAGAATTTACACAAAAGGAACGGTTTTTGAAAACCAATTTTTAAACGCAAAAGAAAATAATTACTTAGCTTCAATTTTTAATTTAAAAAACGGGCTTGAACTTTGTTATACAGACATTTCAACAGGTGATGTTTATATTACAAAAGGAACAATTAATGAAATTCAAAACGAACTTGCAAGAATAAACCCTTCTGAACTTTTAATTTTAAATGACGGTTCAATTAACCCTGAAATTTATTCAATTTATAAATATGAACTTTTGGATGAAAAATTTTTAACACCGACCAATTTAGCTGAAAGCAAGGCTTTTAACTTAGTTTATAATTATTCAAACCACATTTTAGACAGATTTAAAATAGAATTTGGCGAAATAAAATTTTATGATGTTAAAAATTTAATGTCGATTGATTTTTATACAAGAAAAAATTTAGAAATCACCAAAAACATTTTAAATAATTCTGAATTTGGCTCTCTTGTTTGGGCAATTAACAAATGTAAAACCCAAATGGGCAAAAGAAAGCTTTTATCTATGATAACAAGCCCCCTATTTAACGAAAATGAAATTAAAAAAAGGCAAAATGCCATTCAAATTTTAATTGAAAACAAAAAAGAATGTGAAAAATTGGCTGAATTAATTTCAACAGCAGGAGACATTTTAAGGCTTACATCCAAAATTTCAAATAAAACAATAAAAGAAGAAGATTTTTTAATTTTAAAAGAAAGCTTGCTTAATATAAGCAAAATAAATAAAATTTTAAAAAAATTAAAAATTGAGCTTTTAGAAAATTTTGAATTTGACTGCACAAATTTAGAAGATTTGGCGGAAATTTTAGATAAAACTTTTGATACAGATGAAAAAGGCGCATTTATTAAAAATGGCGCAAATGCTGAACTTGACCTTTTATTAAGCCAAAAAGAAGAAATTTTAAATAAAATTAAACTTTATGAAAAAGAATTAAAAGAAAAAACAAAAATTAATTCCATAAAAATTTTAGAAAAAAAGGGCTCTTTGTTAATTGAACTTCCAACAACAGCAACAAACCCAATTGGCGCCGATTTTAGGCTTGTTAAAAAAACAAAAACCATTCTAAAATTCACAACGGATAAATTAATTGAACTTGAAGAATTTTTGGCTTCTACAAACTATAAAATGGAACAAGTAAAAGAAAATTTTCTTTTAAATTTAATTAATTTTACAAAAGAATTAAACAATGACATTAGAAACTATGCTAAAAAAATTGCACTTTTAGACTGCTTAATTTCAAATGCTGAATTGACAAAAGAATTTAACTTAACAAAACCAAAAATAACTGACAATAGTTTTAAAATTGAAAAAGGAAGCCACATTGTTTTGAACAAATTAATAAAAAATTATGAAAAATTGAACCTCGATTTTGATTTTTCGAATTTGATTTTATTAACGGGCAAAAACGGAAGCGGCAAATCAACGCTTTTAAAACAAATTGCAACAACGGTTATTTTAGCGCAAGCAGGGTTCTTTGTTCCTTGTGAAAATTTTGAATTTCCATTGTTTGATAAACTTTTTGCAGTTTCAAACGTTACGGATGATTTTATTAATAAAAAATCAACTCACCAAATGCAAATAAAACAAGTTGCATATTGTATGGAAAATATAACAAACAAAAGCCTTGTTTTATTTGATGAAATA
The DNA here is from genome assembly GCA_018715855.1 of Candidatus Galligastranaerophilus intestinigallinarum. GTDB lineage: Bacteria > Cyanobacteriota > Vampirovibrionia > Gastranaerophilales > Gastranaerophilaceae > Galligastranaerophilus_A > Galligastranaerophilus_A intestinigallinarum. The sequence continues at coordinate 3,671 of DVKW01000144.1, read as the reverse complement.
GGCAAAAATACATCTTATAAAGACGGTATTTCAATTTTATTCGGTATAATTAAATATTTAATTGAAAATAATAAAGCAAAAACAGTTATTTCAACTCATTTTCTTAGCATTTCTGAGCTTTTAGATGAATATGAAAACAAAATTAATTTCTTGCAAATTTTAAATGAAGGTAAAAGAGAAATTATTAAAGGAATTTCAAACGAAAGCAAAGGAATTGAAGCCTTAATAGAAGAAAAAATGCCAAATGAAATTATAAAATATTCAATGGAAGTTTACAATTTATAATTTTTCAAAAAATTAATCGCATCTTCTTTAGTGTTAATTTTCCCTTCCAATTGCAACTCTTTAATTTCATCTATAATTTCTTTTAATTTAGGCGATGGTTTTAAATTTAAAATTTGCATAATTTCATTGCCATCAACTAATTTTGGCATTTCTTTTAATTTGGGTGAAATTTCAAAATATTTTTCTTTTAATTTTTCTAAATTAGAAAGGTTAACCTGAACCATTTCATCAGAAACTGCAGGGCCTCTTGCGCTTAACCTGTCTGCTCTTGCAAGTTCTAATAAATCAAGAGTATCATCGCCAATTTTTCTTATAAACCTTATAATTGCCCTTTCAGTCACATTTTCATCTTTCATAAGAGCTGATGGGTAAATGTGGAATTGAACCATTTTTGAAATATATTCAATCTCTTTATTTGAAAATTTTAATTTTTTTAAGCAAGGAACAACTTTTTTTGCGCCAAGTTCATCATGCCCTATAAACCTGTGGCGGCCTGTGTCTTTTTCAATTGTCCAGCAATCGGGTTTTGCAAGGTCATGGATAAAAGCTGCGAGCTTTAATTCAGGCTTATTTATTCTTATATTTCTGGTTGTTTCTATTAAATGGTGAAATAAATCTAAGTGGTGGTGAGAATTAGATGGAATTTTTTTAATATCTTTAAAAAACGGGAAAATAACATCTAAAAGCCCCGTTTCATCCATTGAAAATAGGGCATCAATTAAAAATTTTCCTTCAAATGTTTTTATTAATTCTTGATGAATTCTTTCAGGCGCAACATTTAAAATTAAGGAATTATTTTCTTTTATAAAGTTAATTATTTCATCATCAATTCTAAAGCCTAATTTTGCCTGAAACCTAATTGCCCTAAGAGTTCTTAAAGGGTCATCAGAAAGGTTTGAAATTTTATATGTTCTTATTATTTTTTCTTCAAAATCTTTTTTGCCGCCTGTTATATCAACAAATTTTTCATTATTAATGTCATAAGTAATGGCATTAATTGTGAAATCTCGCCTTTTAATGTCATCAATTAAATTATTATTTAATAATTTTGCAAAATCTATGTAATCATTCCCAAAAACAACCCTATATATTTCATTAACTGGGTCTAGTTCAACAAAACTTCCATTTAATTCATCTGCAATTTTTTTGGTTAATTTGGCTAAATTATCGCATTTAATTGCAATATCTCTATCGGGGGAAATTTCACCCGACAATAAATCTCTTAAATAGCCGCCAACTAAATAAGAATCATAATTTTTAATATAGGGTTTTATTTTTTCAATTAAACTATCCTGCATTTTCAATAATTCCAAATAAGCCTGCTGTTATTGCATTTGGCGCTTTTAAAATTAATTTTCCTAAAGTTACAAGTTTTAAGTTTTCTTTTTTGAAAAATTCAAATTCGCTTTCAGAAAAGCCCCCTTCAGGCCCAAAAACAGCAAGAATTTTTTCAGGCTTTTTATAATTTAAAAGTGCTTTTTGAATGTTCATTTCGTCATATTTTTCAGCAAAAATTATAATGTTTTCTTTTTTAAATTTTGAAAAAATTTCACTAAATGTTGAAATATCATAAACCTTTGGAATATCTGCTCTTTCACATTGTTTAAAGCTTTCCATTCCAATTTTTTGCCATTTATCTGCTTTATTTTTAACTGTTTCCAATTTCGGGGCAGAATTATTTGAATAAACCGTATAAATTTCTTTTGCCCCCAATTGAACCGCATTTTGAATTGCAAGGTTCATAGCATCAGGCTTTAATACGGAAATAAGAGCGCAAAGTTCAAAATCAAGTTTTCTATTTGATTTATAAGAAGTTAAAATTTCAGCTTGAATTTCTTTTTTAGTAAAATCAAGAATTTTTGTTTTATAAACGGTTTCAAATTCATCTATAAATTTAATTTCTTCACCTTTTTTAATTCTTAGGGCGGAAACAAGGTGCAAAACAACCTCTGGGTCAACAACCCTTATTAAATTTTCATTTATATTTTCTTTTTTTATTAAAAAATGCGGCATAGAATTATTTTATCATGTTAATATTAGAATAAAGCTTTTTTATTGGAGGTAGATTTAGATGATTATTGTAATGCGCCATGGCGCAAGCGAAGAAAATATTCAAAAAGTTGTTGAATTTATAAGAAAAAAAGGAAGAGAAGCCCACATTTCAAAAGGGGAATCTCACGTTGTAATTGGCGCTGTTGGTGAAACTGTAATAGACCCAAGAGATTTTGAACTTTTAGATAACGTTAAAGAGGTTATTAAAATTTCATCAAGCTATAAGCTTGTTTCAAGAATCTTTAAAAATGAAGACACGATTATTGAAGTAAACGGCGAAAAGTTTGGTGGCGATTATGTTGGCATGATAGCAGGGCCTTGCACAATTGAAAACGAAGAACAAATAAATGAATGTGCAAGATTAATGGCTGAAGCAGGCGTTAAAATTATAAGAGGAGGCGCTTATAAACCAAGAACATCACCCTATGCTTTTCAAGGCTTAGGTGAAGAAGGGCTTAAAATGATAAGACGTGCTGCAGATAAATATAATTTGGCAGTAACGTCAGAAGTTATGGAAATAAGCCAAATTCCCCAATTTTTAAGATATGTTGATATTTTGCAAGTGGGCGCAAGGAATATGCAAAATTTCAACCTTTTAAAAGAATTAAGCAAAGTTGACAAACCCGTTATGCTAAAAAGGGGCTTATCTGCCACAATTAATGAATGGTTAATGGCGGCAGAATATATTTTATCAGGCGGAAACAGGGAAGTTATTTTATGTGAAAGGGGGATAAGAACTTTTGAAGTTGCAACAAGAAACACGCTTGATTTGTGTGCAATTCCCGTTGTTAAAAAATTAAGCCACTTGCCTATTATTGTAGACCCATCCCATGGGACAGGCTTAAGAGATAAAGTTGCCCCGATGTCATTAGCATCAGTTGCCGCAGGCTGTGATGGGCTTATGATAGAAGTTCATAACAAACCGGAATGCGCCCTATGCGATGGCGCACAATCGTTATATCCTGAGCAATTCAGCGAATTATACCAAAAATTGAAAAGCTTGCCCCTGTGGTTGATAAAATTATGTAAAAATTAAACCCTCTTAATTTAAAGAGGGTTTGTTTTTGTCTTATTTGTAAGACAAAATGAAAGGATAATTTTATTTCCCGCCTGTCAAATCAAAGATTTGTTCATTCATTCCGCTTACGCTTCATTCATAACGGCGGCTTGGAACGGTTTCACCTAAAAATGTCAAGATTCAACGTCTTGCCACTTTTTAACAGCTCCACACACCCTTTATTTCTGCGCATCATACATTGCTTTTTGAGCGACAACTCCATATGGTATGGCAGCCTTGTCAGTAATCATAATTGAAAACATATCATACATCCATT
>DVKW01000143.1 GCA_018715855.1 Candidatus Galligastranaerophilus intestinigallinarum | reverse complement strand
TCTCTATTTGCATAATGCCCAAGTTCATGTGCTAATATAAAAGTCAGCATCTCTTCGTCTTTAATTGTATCTGCCAGTTTAGATGTAATAAATATTCTGCCGTTTGGAGTAACGGCTGCATTTAGTTCGTTATTTTTAATTATTTGTATCGGAAAATTAGATTTGCCCTGCAATTTTGAATCCATTGAAATAATTTTATCTTTTATATCATTTAATTTTTCAATATTTTTATCTTCGGAAATGTAAGTATTTTTAACTTTAAAGCCAATCATTTTTTCCAGTTTAATTTGTGTTTCATTAGACATATTGTCAATGCAAATATTTATTATACTGTCTGAAAAAAGCCAAATTGTGCCGATTATCGCAGAAAAAGCAACTATCAGAATAATAAATTCAAATCCTGTATTAATTTTACCGACATTTACGTTGTTTTCTATATTTTTTAAATATTTTTCCTGAAGTTCTTTATTCATACGTTATTGCTGTGCCATAGGCTATAATTGCACACTGAGGAACGCTGTTATTTGTGTAGTAATCGTTAATCATAACAGATTCTATCCTTGCATTAATGATAAAATTCGCATCTTTTGCATTTTCTCTCATTCTTAAGATTGCTTCTCTTCTCCCTCTGTCTAAAACTGATTCAAATGATGTAAGCCTTCCGCCAAAGAAGCTTTTTAGCGTGGCTGCAAAGTTTTTGAAATAATCACCGCTGATTACAACCTCGCCTGTAACAAGTTCAATTTTTTTAATCTTTTTTTTGGAATTCCAAGTTTTTGCACCTGCATTAATTATGGGTTTTTTAATAAGTGCAATTTCTCTTTTTATAATATCCTTGTAATGTCTTTTTTCAATTATGGTGCCTGTAACATAAGTTACCCCTACAATTATGAGCAGTATTAATATTTCACCCATGAACTATCCTCTTGGCTCTGCCTTTACGGCTGTTCCGTATGCATAAACTTCTGCAGCACCTGATGTTATTGAAGAAGTTGCTAACCTGACATTAACAATTGCATTTGCTCCCAGTGCTTTTGCTTGCATTTTCATTCTTTCAACAGCTTCTTTTCTTGCTTCTGTTAAAAGTTCGGTATAACTTTGTAATTCGCCGCCAATTATATTTTTAATTCCTGCACCAAAATCTTTTATTGCATTTTTGGCTCTGACGGTGCTTCCCGTTACTAAACCATATTGGGCTACAATTGTCATTCCGGGGATGTTTTCAATGTTGGTCATTATCATACTTAAAAGTTCCTCCATTGTTCAATTATATTTTAATTTAGGAGGTTTTCACTCGTGTAAATAAAGTAAATTTCGCTATTTTTCTTCTTTATTTTTCTTCTTTATACCGACAGAAATTGCGCCATAACCGAATTTTTGCTCAATTTTATCCCAAGCGTTTGACAGTTTCTTTTTCTTTTTATCGGCATCAGATTCAAATAAAATTAATTGAATATCTTCCTTATCTGTTAATTTTGAAACCGTAACGCCTGATGAACGGTAAATTACCCCTTTTTTATATAAAAAATTAAAAAGCCTGTGCATTGTTTCATAAAGTTCAAATTCGCTATCTTTTGGTGTATCAAAAACAAATTTTTCACTATCCACTCTAAAATCTTTTGTTCTAAGCATTACAGATAAAACACCTGCTCTTAAATTGTGGTTTCTTAGTTTAATACAAACCCTATGAAGGTGTCCGTTTAATTCGTTTATTATATAGGCTTTATCTGTTGTAAATTCACTAAATGATGAACTTCTTGAAATACTTTTTGGGGCAACATAATAATCAATAACAGGGTAAGCTTTTATTCCGATAAGTTCCATTTTTAATTCTAAGCCCCTTTTTCCTAAATTCCTTTGAATAAAGGAATCATCAAGTTTAACAAACATTTTGGCGTTTATAATGTTATGCTTTCTAAAGAATTTATGAAGGTTGGAACCTATTCCCCAAACTTCTTGAATAGGGGTATTTTCTAAAATTTTATCCAAATTATTTTTGTTTATTTCATACACCCCTAAAGTTTCTGTTTGAAGGTTTTTTCTTATTTGGCTTTTTGCAATTTCACTTGCAATTTTAGATAAAGTTTTTGTTTTTGAAACACCAATTGAAACATCAATTCCTATTTCTTCTTTAATTTCTTTTCTTATTTGAACTGCAAGCTCAAGCGACGTTTTTTTGTGGCAATTTAGGCAGCCTTTTATATCTAAAAAAGCTTCATCTATTGAATATTGTTCAACAGATGGCGTGAAATCGTATAATTTTTTCATTATTCTTTTTGAAATTTCAGAATATTTTTTAAGGTTGCCCGATAAATAAATTACATTTTTAAATTTCTTTTTTGCCATAAAATATGGCATTCCCATAGGCACGCCCAAATTTTTTGCAGCGTTAGACCTTGCAACGATGCAGCCGTCGTTGTTGCTTAAAACACAAATTGCCTTTCCTTTTAAAGACGGGTTAAAAAGTTCTTCGCAAGAGGCAAAAAAGTTGTTACAGTCTATAAGTAAAATGTTTTCCATTTATATTTTTCTTGTGATGCCTATAACTTTGCCAAAAATTTCAAGCTTAAATTTTGGTTTTATATTTTTATACATTGGGCTTGCCCCCTCCAGCCAAATATTTCCGCCTTTTTCTTTGTAAATTTTAATTGTATATGCGCCATCAACGTTTGCAACAACAATATCATTGTTTTTAATATCTGTTGTTTTTTTAACAATGGCAAGGTCGTCTTCATAAATTCCAAAATCTACCATAGAATCGCCTGAAACTCTGAATATAAAGGTGGAAGGGCTTTGAATTTCAAAAATTCTATCTAATGAAACCCTTTTTTCAATGTCATCATTTGCAACGTTTTGAAACCCTGCTCTTATATTTGTTCTAAATAAGGGTGCGCCGAATTTAAACCTTTTTATATT
>DVKW01000142.1 GCA_018715855.1 Candidatus Galligastranaerophilus intestinigallinarum | reverse complement strand
TTACCTGAATTCCAAATGACAACAGCCACTGCCCTTTAATATTAAAGGGCTTTTTTTATTTTTTTACCCATAAAAAATGCCCCATAATGTTCATTATGTTGTATTCAGGTTCTATAACCTTATATTATCATTATTTTTAATACTGTTCAATACATAAAATTTCATCTTTTTTATAATTTTTCATTCCCCTTTATTCAATAATATTGCCCCATTCCACCTAAATACAACAAATTGAACATTATGGGGCATTTTTTATGGGTAAAAAAATAAAAAAAGCCCTTTAATATTAAAGGGCAGTGGCTGTTGTCATTTGGAATTCAGGTAAAATGAAGAAAAATTAAAATTCAAGCGCAAAAGAAAACAATTCGCCAAGCTTTTTGTTATATTCCTTGCCGTCTTTTTTTGCAAAAGCATTTTTAAAATGGCTTTTTGGGGTTCCGTCTTTTGAATAGCTTGGATTTGTCATCATAATTTTATGAGTTGAAGTGTCATATCTCAAAGGGAAAATATCATTTGTCTGCATAAAAGTGGGTAATTTATCTGAAGCTCTATAAAACCCAAAAAGCCCCGTATTAATTCTATTCAACCTTTGTTCATAAGTGATACCGCCTTCATAGTTATCGTTTTCAATTTCAACCCCCGGGGCATAAATTCTATCATATTTAAATTTTTCGGATAATTCTTTTACTTTGTTGAAATCATCACCTGTAATAAAATCTGTTCCCGTGTTTAGACCCATATTTTTATAACGGGCAAAATCATCCGTGCTTTTTTCGCCAACAAAACTTATATGGGTTTTTTTGCTCCTTTTTCTTATTTCATATAAAATGTGCTGCATTTGTTTATATTCCGGCAATGCACCGACACCTGTATAATTTTGAAGGTCGTAGCCGCCTATATGTTTGGCAGAATCTATAAACATGGCTTCAAAACCAAGTTTCATAAGTTTTGTACATTCATTTATAAAAAGTTCTTCATGGTCTTTATTTTTCCAATCAAAAGAAATATCTTGCCCGTTTTTATTTGCAATTTTAATTTGATCTGCAGAAATAACCATTCTAAAACCCGTTTTAATTCCACGAAACCAAGCAAGGCTGTTAAATGCCATTAACTGTTCTTCTGCAGAAATTTTTTCTTTTATATCGGTTGAAATAATGTTTTCACTATAGCCTGCATTTAATTTTATTCCGTAAATTGAATTTTCAATATCAGCAGGTTTTGCCCATCCGTCACCATATATATTGGGAAAAATTTGAGATATTATTATGCAATTGGCCCAGCTGAAAGCAGATGGGGGAATAGCAGGCAATAATTTTATCATGCTGAAAATTCCGTTTTTACACTTGTTTCCATACATTTCTGCTATATATCTGTTATTTAATTCAATATAATTTGCAAGTCGCCCCCAATTGTCGCCATAGTTTGGTGTTGTTACATTTTTCGGGAAATTTTTATAAAAAACTCCGCTCTCACTCAAATTTATGGTTTTGTTTATTGTATTTTTAACCGATAAAGTTAAAAGTTCATAAGGTTCAATATTTGCTACCCATTTTTTCATAAAAGCACGGTTTTGCCCCTTAAAAGCAACGGTTTCAAGGTTTTTTTCTTTTTTAAATTCCGTATCTTCGCCAAGCGCCAAAAGCAATTTATCGACAACGGTTAAACTGTTATTATCCATATATTGATTATGGACAATTGAAATTAATGTTACATTGGAAAAAAATGTATAATTAAATTTTTAAATTAATAAAAAAATCATCTGAAAGTATAATAAAAGCGCAAGTTTTACCTTGCGCTTTTTTAAATGGAACTTAAAATTTTAGTTTTTATCTTTTAGTGATAAACCGATTCTGTGTTCTTGAGGTGTGAATTTTTTGATTAAAACTTCAACTTCTTCGCCAACTGTGAACATATTGTTTAAATTAACATGTTCATCTGAAATTTCATTTGAAGGAAGAAGTGCTTCAACACCGGGGTAGATGTTTACAAAAACACCGAAAGATGTGATTTTATTAACGGTGCCTTTTACAACATCACCTTCTTTTAATTTATCTGCAATTTCATCCCAAGGGTTTGCGCCCATTCTTTTAAGAGATAATGAAATTCTTTTAAGTTCTTCATCAATTTTAATGATTTTAACTTGAATTTTTTGGCCTAATGAAACAACATCAGACGGGTGTTTAATTCTTTCCCAAGAAATTTCTGAAATCGGGAGTAAGCCATCAATGCCTTCAATATCAACAAATGCGCCGAAATCTGCAATTCTGACAATTTCACCTTCAACAACCTGATCAACTGCTAATCTTGAAATAACTTCATCAGCAACCATTTCTCTTTGTTGAGTATAAACTTGTCTTTGAGAAAGAATAAGTTTATTTCTTTTCGGGTCAACTTCTAAAATTTTAACTTCTATTTCTTGACCGATTTGGTTGTCGCTTGCTGTGCCTGTTCTTAATTGAGAAGATGGAATAAAGCCTCTTAAGCCTTCGATTTCAGCAATTAAACCGCCTTTAACGGATGAAACAACTTTTGCCATAGCGTTTTCATTGTTGTTTTTGATTTCTGATAATCTAGCCCAAGCTTGAGCGCAAGATAATTTTCTTAAAGATAATGTTGCAATTTCATCATCTTCTTCATCTTTCATAACGTAAAATTCTTTTTCTTCCCAAAGTTTAACAACATCATCAGGGTTTTGTTCAGAGAAGTTTGTAACTTCACGGTTAGGAAGAAAAGCTTCTTGTTTTGCGCCGATATCTACCAAATATCCGTCTTTTTCTTTTTTAACAATAACGCCTTTTACAACGTCTGCTACGTTTAATTTGTAGGTGTAGCTGTCAGAAAGCATTTTTTCAAATTCTTCTTTTGACATCATTTCTTTTGTTTCCATTTTATTTTTTACCTTTCTATATTGTTTTTAATTTTTCTTCAATTCTTTTGATTATGTAATCAGGAGTTGAAGCCCCTGCCGTTATTCCAATATTGTTTGCATTTTGAATAAGTTCTTTATAATTTTCAAGTTCAATGTCATCTTCAATATGCAAAGTGGTTGTTATTTTAGATAAAATTTCTGCTAAATGTGTGGTATTAGCGCTTTTTTTAGAACCTGCAACCACCATTAAATCAGATTTTTTTGCCATCTCTCTTGCTTCGTTTTGCCTTAAATTGGTTGATTGGCAAATTGTGTTCATTATTTTTAAATCTTTTACTTTGTCAATTAAATATTCAACCACTTGTTTTAAAAATTCAATTTTTTGGGTTGTTTGAATAACAATGCCGACTTTTTTATTTGCCTTAATTATTTCAATTTTTTCTTTCAGTTCATCCAAATCTTTTATAACAAGAACATTTTCTTTGTTTTCTGCCATTTTTTTGGCATTTTGTTCAATTGCCATAACCTCAGGGTGTTCTTGTCTTCCTAAAATTAAAAGAAAATATCCTTCTAAAACAAGGTTTTTTGCCGTGTCTTGAACTTTTTTAACATCCGGGCAGGTTAAATCTATAACTTCATAGCCCATATCTTTGATTTTCTCAATGG
>DVKW01000141.1 GCA_018715855.1 Candidatus Galligastranaerophilus intestinigallinarum | reverse complement strand
TCTTATTTAAAATTGCCTTTTTATTTTTTAAATGTAACAAGTTTTTAACAAACAAATTAAAAGCCCCTTAATTAGGGGCTTTTAGAGTTTTAAACATTTACAAGGTTCATTGAATTTATTATATCTTCAATAATAAGTTCTTTTTTCAGGCGATATTTTTTATAAAGTTCATCTAAAGGAACTCTATCCGTAAATTCTTTTAATGCGCCATAATTTAAAACTTTAACTCCAAATTTTGCAAGATACCCTGCAACTTTTTGCCCAAAACCGCCGTCTAATAAACCATCTTCCAAGGTTATTACAACTTTATGGTTATTTTTAATTTTATCTAAAGTTTCAAAATCTAAGTTAGATGCAAATTTAGGATTAATTAAAGTTGAATTTAAGCCTTTATTTTTAAGTTCAAAATAAACTTCTTCTCCTAATTTGTAAAAATTCCCTAAGCCAAAAATTGCAACGTCTTTGCCTTCATAAACAATATTATATTTTGCTTTTGAATAATCCGTTGTATCTTCAACACCTGTTTTTTCAAGAGGAACGCTTGGAACTCTTATAACAGTTGGTGTTGTTGATTTTTTAGTTGCATAATCAAGCATGGCTAAATATTCTTCTTTGTTTGTCGGGGCTAAACAGTTAAGATTTGGAATGTTACTCATCAAAGAATTATCAAAAGAACAAAGGTGTGTTGCATCCGCATTTGAAATTCCGCCCCAATAAACAAGAATTGTTACAGGCGAATTATTTAAAGCTAAATCTTGCGATAATTGGTCGTATGTTCTTTGAACAAATGAGCTCATAACGGCAAATATTGGCCTTGCGCCATTTTTAGCTAAGGCAGATGTCATAGCAACTGCGTGTTCTTCTGCAATGCCAACATCTACATATTGACTTTTAAGTTTGTTTCTAAATTCTTTATCAAACCCGAAAACCCCGGGCGTTGCAGCATTTACAACAACAAAAGAAGGGTCATTTTTTGCTTCGTTTAAAATGTATTCTTTTGTAAGGTCTGTATAATTTTCAGGCATAGAAACGGTTTTTCCGAAATCTTCAATGCCATTTGGCATAATCCAGTGAAAATATTCCTTGTTTTCTTCTGCTAATTTTAAACCTTTCCCTTTTTGGGTTTTAATGTGAACAATTGTTGGCTTATTTGTATCTTTCACTTTTTTAAAGCCGTCAATTAATTTTTCAACATCGTTTCCTTCATCAATGTAAAAATATTCAAACCCAAGAGCCTTAAAGAAATTATTTTCCGATTTTCCTTTGTTTTCCCTTAATTCTTTTAAATTTGAATAAAGCCCGCCATGGTTTTCTGCAATAGACATATCATTATCATTTACAATTATAATTATGTTGCTTTTCATAGATGCCGCATAATCAAGCCCTTCTAAGGCTTCACCCCCTGATAGGGAGCCATCTCCAATTAGGGCAACTACATTATAATTTTCATTTTTTAAATCTCTTGCTTTTGCAGTGCCAACTGCAAGAGAAACAGAAGTTGATGTGTGCCCCACTTTAAATAAATCATATTCTGATTCTTCAGGCGCAGTGTAACCTGTATATTTAAAATACATTTCAGGGTTTGTAAAGCCTTCTTTTCTGCCTGTTAAAATTTTATGGGGGTAAGATTGGTGAGAAACATCAAAAATAATTTTATCTTTTGGTGTGTTAAAAACATAATGCATTGCAATTGTTGCTTCAACAATCCCTAAATTTGGGCCCATATGCCCGCCTGTTGTATCCACTTTTTTAATAATTAATTCTCTTATTTCACCTGCTAAAGTTTTCATTTCATCAAAACTTAAAGTCTTTAGGTCGCTTGGGAAATTCACTTTATCCAAAATCATAAATTTGAAACTCCTATAATATTTAATAATCTTTATTCTAGCACCACTTATTAATTTTTTAAAATTATCAAAAAAAATTATTCAGGGGTTTTATAGCCAATAAGAAAAGGAATTTTTATGCAAATTGGTGCCGTAAATAATAACATTAACTTTAAAGGTTATATCCCTGTTAGATATTATTCAAAAGAACAAGGGGAAGAAACGGTTTACAGAATAACATCAAAAGAAAATATTAAAAAATGCCAAGGTTATGTTGTAAGGAATTTAAACAGAACCTTAAAAGAACATAATGAAGGCTTTGTTGATATGTATAAAGCAATGGATAAAGATTACCAAAAGCACCCTGTTGTTCGTTCATATTACGGCAAAAACGGCTGCGATGTATTTTTGGTAACAGGCTATGATGCAGATAGAATTGATGAAATGGCAAAACCAATCGGCATTGCAAAAGGCGATGCAAAATCTAAAACAGGCAAGGCAAAGTCTTATGAAGCAAGAAATGCTTCAAGAAATTTCTTTTCTAATGTTGAAAGCTATCTTAAAAACCAATGCAGAAGAATAAAAAACAACAACGGTGAAAAGCTTGTTTTAAATGTTTTGTTTGAACCTACATATAATAAAAAGAATGAATTTAAAAAGTTTAAATATTTGGCTGCTAATTTTACTTGTGAAAAATAAATTGCCAAAAAAAATTCTTGTGTTATTATAATAACACAAAGAAGCATTAACAACTTTTAAATTAAGCAGGAAGATAAAATGCCACAATCTTTTTTAAACAAAAAGGTTCTAATCGCTCTGACCGTAACGGGCTTGGTTGCAAAAATCGCACAGTTGCAAATGTTCGCAAGGAACAATTTTGAAATAACACCCGAACAATACATAATTTTGGCCATTCTTGTTGAAAACGGCGAATTATACCAAAGGCAAATAGCTGAAATTGCCTATAAAGACCGCCCAAATATAACAAGGCTTATTAACATTCTAGAAAAAAAAGGCCTTGTAAAAAGGGTTGAAGATGTTCAAAAAAGAAAAGTTTTCAAAATTGTGATAACAAAAAAAGGTGTTGAAATTCACCAAAAAATAAGACCATATATGCTTGAATTGCACAATAGCGCAGTAAATGGCATTACAAAAGAAGAACTTGAATCTTGCATTGATACGCTTGGAAAAATGCTTGATAACTTAGAACCAAAAACGAAATTACAAACATAATAAAGGGAAATAATATGAGTATAAACAATGAAGGCGAAGTTCAAATTCACCATGACGACCTAAGGCCTGCATACACCAAAAAAAGAGTAATTGTGCCATCTATTGTTGCACTGATATTTTTAATTGCAGGAATTTATTTTATTATTCATTCAATGCACTTTCAATCAACAGATGATGCTTTTGTTGAAGGGCACATCATAACGGTTGCTCCAAGGGTTAAGGGGCAGGTTATAAAACTTCTTGTAGATGATAACGAAGAGGTTAAAAAAGGGCAATTGCTTGTTGAAATTGACCCAAATGATTATATAACCGCTCTAAACCAAAAAGAGGCAAGTTTAGAATCTGCTAAGGCATCATTAAACATTGCAGACAAGCAAATCAACCGTTCAGAATCAGAATTAATGAAAACAGGGCATGATATAAAATCTGCAAAATCTAAGCTTGATTTTGCACAGAAAGATTACAAAAGATATTCCGATATGTACAAAGAAGGCATAGCTTCAAAACAAGAATATGATGCAGCCAAAACAAAATTAACCGTTGCACAATCGGAATTCAAATCTGCAATAGATAACGAAAAAGCTTCAAATTCAATGTTGCAATCGGCTAAAGCAAACAAAGAAGCATCTTTGGCAGAAATTAAAAAACTTGAAGCAGAAGTTGAACAAGCAAAACTTGATTTATCATATACAAAAATTTATGCTCCCCAAGACGGGCTTGTTACAAACCGTACAGTTGAACAAGGCAATTATCTTCAAATAGCACAGCCCATGATGGCAGTTGTTCCTGAAAAAATGTGGGTTATTGCTAATTTTAAAGAAACTCAATTAACTTATATGAAAAAAGGACAGCCTGTTACAATTAAAATAGATACCTATCCGGGGAAAAAGTTCAAAGGCAAAGTTGACAGCATTCAAAGAGCAACAGGTGCAAAAGCAAGTTTGTTCCCGCCTGAAAACGCAGTTGGCAGCTACGTTAAAATTGTTCAAAGAGTGCCTGTCAAAATCGTTTTTGATGAAGATGTTTCAGATTACAACATAGTGCCCGGGATGTCGGTTGTTCCTGAAGTTAGGATTAAATAAAAATGCATTCGGCAGGAAGAATAGATATAAAAGCTCCTCAAGAATCCCATCCCGCGCCACTTTGGCTAGTGGCATTCACAATTCTCCTGCCGACAGCATTTACCATGCTCGCAACATCTGCTACAAACGTTGCAATTCCGCATATTGCAGGGTTTTTCGGCTCTACCTTGGATGAAGCCAATTGGGTTATTACAAGCTATATGATTGCAAACGCAATTTTAATTCCCCTAACGGGGTGGCTTGAAAATTTAATGGGCAGAGTAAACTTTTTGAAAGTTTTTATTGCCATTTTTACCTTTGGTTCAATTGTATGTGCCCTTGCACACAGTCTTAATTTTCTTGTAATAGGAAGAATTATTCAAGGCATAGGCGGCGGGCCGATGATGCCAATATCTCAAGCTATTTTAATTGCAGCTTTTCCTTTTGAAAAAAGGGGTGTTGCAATGGCTCTATTTGGGTTTGCAGTAATGGTGTTTTCTATAATGGGGCCAACATTTGGCGGTTTTATTGTGGATAATTCCGCATGGCAGTGGATATATCTTATAAATATTCCTGTCGGAATTTTTTCAATCATATTGGTTCATTGCAATGTGGAAGAATTAAAAGAAAGAAAGCCTGTTCAAAAAACAGATGTCATAGGGCTTGTTGCCCTTGTTATCTGGCTTTTAACAATGCAAATTGTTTTAGATAAAGGCCAGCAATATGATTGGTTTGATACAGATTGGATTTGCTGGTTAACGGGCATTTCCGCTTCGGCTTTTACATTTTTTATTGTTTGGGAATTAGAATGTAAAAATGCAATTGTTAATTTAAGAGTTTTTAAAGACAAAAACTTTTTTATAGGAACAATTTTGGGGTCATCTGTGAATATGATAATCTATGTTACAATTGTTCTTCTTCCCCAGTTTTTGCAAAGTTTAATGGGCTACACGGCAATGCTTAGCGGTTTTTCACTTGCGCCAAGAGTAATATCTTGCCTTGTTATGCTTTTATTTATCGGCAAAATGGTTGAAAAAATAGACAACAGAATTTTGGTTTCAACAGGTTTTATTTTTCTTTCCGTTTCAACTTTTATGTACGCTAATTTAAACCTTTCAATTTCTTATGCTTATGTGGTTCTGCCTAACATTTTAATGGGAATTGGCGTTATTTTGGTGTTTATTCCAATTTCTGCGCTATGCCTCGGAACATTGCCAAAATCCGAACTTTCAAACGGCGCAGGCCTTCACAGCTTATCAAAATGCGTTATGACAGCCTTTGTTGTTTCAATGTCATCTACTTTGGTTGCAAGGTTATCCCAAGTTCACCAAACATATTTGGTTGAAAACATGTCCAATTTTAACCTTATTTTTCAAAACAGAATTTCTCATTTTGCATCGGGGTTTTCAAATACAATGGCATTAAACCCCGCAATTCATAAGGCAGGCGCGCTTTTATACAAGCAGCTTTTAGTTCAATCAAAATTAATGGCATATGTTGATGTTTTTGAAATTTTTGCTCTAATTGCAATTTGCCTTTTTCCGTTGGCATTTTTCTTAAATGTAAATTTTCAAAAGAACAAAAAAAGCGCTTAAATTAAGCGCTTTTTATACGTTGATTATAAAAATTATTCAATCATATCAACTCTTCTTTTGTGCCTGCCGCCTTCAAAGCCTGTTTTAAGCCACATATCAACAATATCCAGTGCCAAATGTTCGCCTATAACTCTTTCGCCTAAGCACAAAATGTTTGCATTATTGTGGGCTCTTGAAACACGTGCAGAATATGTGTTTTCAAGAGAAACCGCTCTAATTCCCCTTACTTTGTTTGCAGCTAATGCCATCCCGATGCCTGTGCCGCAAACCAAAATGCCCTTGTCGCATTTACCTTGTGCAACTTCATTTGCAACGGCTTTTGCAATAATGGGGTAATCGCAAGCTTCTTTTGTATAAATACCAAAATCAACAAATTCATACCCGTGGGCTTTTAAATATTCTTTAATTGTTTCTTTTAAATTAAAGCCGCCATGGTCTGACCCGATTGCAATTTTTTGTTTTTCCATTATCTTTTGACTCCCAACAGAATATATATACTCATCATAAACGATATTTTAGGGTTTGACAATTGCAATTTTAAAAAAAATTTATTTTGTAAACAAATGTAAAAAAACAGAGGCAAAATGCCAAAAATTTTTAATTTTTTCAAATTTAGTGCCGAAAACCATGATAATTGAAGGAAGGGAAATTTTAACCATGGCTCCATTTGAAATTAAAGATGCTAATATCCTTACTAAGATATTGTTTCTAAACCAATATTTAGAAAAAATTGATACAAAAGACAAGGAAAAAGGCGAAGGAATTTCAAAAGACAAAATTAATGAAGATGAACTTGTTGAAATTTCATCAGAATTTGAAGAAAGCTACGATACTGAAGAATTGGAAGAAGCAGTAAATAAACTGCACACATCAATGGATTTGGATGAAAACAAAGAGCTTTCAAATGAAGAACTTTTAAAATTTAAAGGAATTTTAGATGAAATCGGCCTGACATCGGGTGAACTTTTGGAACTTTACAATAAATATGAAAAAGAAGTATCAGAAGATGTTGATATGATTGAAACAAAAGAGCTTCAAGATGTTGACCTTGATAAATTCAAAGAAATGATTTCAAAATACCCTAAACTTCAAGAAGTTATTGAAGAAATAGGCTATGATAAATTTTTTGATTTAATTGATTCAAATAATGACGGCAAATTAAGCGAAGATGAAATTGGCACGGTTTCAGGCTCGGATGATAACGTTGACAACCTTTCATATCAAGATATTGAAAAATTAATTGAAGAAAATGATTTAGAAACCACCGACAACAAAGAAAAAGTTGATGAAGACATTGAATTTACGCAGCTTGTAGATAAATTAAAAGATGCTCTTGGTTTTAACAACGAAGAACAGCCGCTTCAACAAGCGCAAACAACTCCTTCTTATGCACCTTCCGGCGGCTATTCGTCAGGGGGAAGTTCAGGCGGTTATTCATCAGGCGGAACAAGCTCGGGCGGTGTAAGCTCAGGCGGTCAAACATCAGGCACAACAGGGCTTGGCGCTAAAGAAGACCTTGATGCAAGCATTCAAGAACTTGAACAACAAAAAGCAACCAAAGAAAGCGACCTTGAAAGCTTAAACGGCGAACTTTCCAGTGTCTATGAAGGCAACGACGAATCGGTTAAAGAAGCAAAAGAGAATATGGATGAAGCTGAAGAAGAATATAAAGAACTTTTGGCAGATGAAGCCGAAAGCAATGAAGAAGTGAAAGCTGCAAAAGACGAACTTGAAAATAAAGAAAAAGAAATTGAAGAAAATGAAGAAGATATAAAAGAAGCAGACTTAAAATTAACGGAAACTCAAGAACAAATTACAACAAAAGAAGATGAAATATCTTCCTTAAAATCTGATAAATCAGCGCTTGAATCAAGTTTGGCATCAGTGAAATCTACAAAAGTAACCGAAAATAATGAAGATGAAATTAATTCTAAAATAGCTGAGCTTGAAGAAAAAATTGCCGCAAAAGATGAAGAAATTCAAGCGGCAGAAGATGAATTAGCAGATTTAAAAGAAGATGAAAAAGAAGCCCAAGAAGCCTTGGATAATGCCAAAGAATTAAACGAAACCCTAAAAGGCGAAAGAGATGATATTGAAGAAAAAATCAAGGGCTTAGTGAGCGACAAAACAAAAGAAGCACTTGAAAAATATCAAGATTTAAGAAGTGAATATGAAACAGCAAAAGAAACTGCAATAACAAATAAAAAAGCTGAAATTACAACGGTTCAAGACGAAATAACAACATTAGAAACCAAAATAAGCGAACTTGAAGCTCAAAAAATTCAAGAAGAAAACCAAATAAGCCCATGGGGGCAATATGATGAAGAAAGAGGCCAAGCTCTTGCAGATGCCGCTAATTCACTTTACGGCGGAGTAACCCAAGGCGGCGGCTGGTGTGCAACCGGCGTTTCTCAAGCAATTCAAAAAGCCTTCGGCTATTCAACATCAGGAAACGGCTGTGATTACGGCAATGTTCTTGCTCAAAGAGATGATTGGGTTGAAATCACAGATAGCGTACAAACACTGGAAGATTTCCAA
>DVKW01000012.1 GCA_018715855.1 Candidatus Galligastranaerophilus intestinigallinarum | reverse complement strand
CCAATGAAACCACAATCTATACATTTCCTTTTTCCATTTACGGAGAATTCTTTGTCGGTAAATGGAATTGTAATCCAAGAATGTTTGGTGGTACCTAGTTGTTCATCTCCACATTGTCGACATTTTTTTATAATTTGACAAGATGCATTTACGCCAATTTCTTCGTATTGATGATAAGTGCCATATTCTTTTAAATTGCAGTATTCGCACTCTTTATATCCTTCACAATTTCTATGATTTGTGATAATATAATCTCCAAATTTATGTTCTATTTTTTGTGTATATTTGTTGCAATCTGGACATATTTTTGAAAAAAAACATTTAGGCTTGTCATCTTCATTTTTAAATTCTCCTCCATGCCATCCAGTTGCACATTTTGCGCTTAATGTTAATGTTTTTAATGTATTAAAAATTCCCATATTAATTCCTTTAATTTAAAATTTTAAAGTTTCATTACTTAGCATAAAATGATCAAATTCTTTTTGAGTTTTAAAGAGATTTGTGATATCAAATTCTTTTGCTAAAAGCAATATATTGATTAGCTAGAGCGTAGTTGTGTTTTTGCATAGATTCGCATATTGCTTTGAAATTTGAATGACTATTTATTTTTAATTTGTCAAGATAATTAGAAATAAATTTTTCAAGCTTGTTTTGATTTTCTATCATCTTGGGCATAATGCAATTATAAATCGCTTCAATTTCTTCTTTGCGTTTTTTAGCCATTTCGACAGAGGCACAGATACTAAAAAAAGCATCCAAGGTAACATCAATGGTGTGAGCAAATGCAACAACAGCAAAAGAACAAAGAAATATTGAAACAGCGATTGCTAATGGTGATGCAATTAAAGGTGTTAAAATTGGGCTTAATAATGCTGAAATTTGCTCTTCTACTGTAATACTAAAGGTAATTATTATCGCAGAAAATAAGGATTTTATATTATTTTAATTAAATCTTTTTTTGATTTAATTTTTCCATTTATAAAATCCCAAATGGCATTCCATATTGATTTTAAGGATTTTCGTATATTGCTCCATAGAGATTTGAGATGGCCGCCTATTTTTTTAAAAATCTGACTTATAATTGTTATTATGCTATCTAAAACGCCAAAGCTAGCTCCTCTTTGAAAGGCATCGAGTGATTTTTGTATAACTATATTTAATATTCTTTTAATTCTGATTTCAATGTTTTCGTGATTTTTTTTGATAAACTCTGAATGCATTTCATAAATGACACCACTTGCAAATGTACTTAGCGCTACAATAGTTGCTTCGCTAATTCCTGTTTGTGCTATATGGATACCTGTTTGCATTGCTTGTGTTTTTATGGTTTCATTTATAGGGCTTTTAGTATTTGTATGGTTTGTATCTTTTTGATATCCCGCTTTTTCTTTATTACTACCTTTTTCTAGACATTTAAATTTCCATTCTTTTTCTTGCAATTGTTTTCTTAAAATTTCTTGCTTTTCTTTTGGTGCATTTTTGATTCTATCTTTTAAATTTTGGATTTCTAGCTCTGCATTGTTATAGGTTTGTTCATCAACAATAATAGAGGTTAGTTGATTATTTTTTATTCCATCGTAATATTTATTATATTTGCTAGAAAAAATACTATGTCCAATTGCTTTTAATTGGGAACTTTGGGTAACTTTTCCATTTTTATCTATGGTAATAATATCAATCAAAGGATGATTTGTTTTTGCTTCTTGAAATAAATTTTGATTTTTTGCGATATTTTGAATTTCTTCATCGCTATAATTTGCCATAATTGTTTGCGTTTTTTCGTCATTTAAAGTGTTAAAATTTTTATTTTGTTGAAAGTGGTTAATTGCTGCTAATTCGTCTGTGGTGTAAGTTTGTTCTCCGGTTTGAAAATAAGCAGATTTTATATTTTTTTTCCAACTTCTAGGGTTTCAAAAAATTGCCCAAAACCATTTGGATTTTTGCCGTGTTGTTTGATATCTTTTTGCATGTTTGTTGTTAACTTTGCGCTTTCAACCATTGCAGCATATGTATTTAAATTAAAAATATTAAAATTAAATCTTGCCAAACTTTGAGTATTTAACTCGTCCATTAATTCGTCAAATAAAGCCCGATTATTCATTACACACTCCTTAGTTTAGATGGCGATAATGCCATCTAAATTTATTTATTAATTAATTCATTTGTTTGTTGCTGTGCAAATTCAATTGCTTTTTTAAATTCTTGATTTACTACACCGTCTTCTGTTAAGACATTTAATTTGCAAATTCCTGTTAAAACTTTTACAAGATTAACAATAAAAAGTAGATATTCTTTTTCACCTGTTGAGTATTTATTATAATCATTTTCTCTAATAACTATTAGTTTAAGTGTTTGCAATTCTTTGATAAGTTTTTCATCAATTTGTTCGATAATTTGCAAAGTATGTGTTAAAATTTCACTAATTGCGTCAGTAACGATTTTTGCAGTTTGAAATTCTTTAGCTATTGTTTGCGCTTTGCTTAAGTTACTGTTTGCGTCATGTAAGGTTTTTTCAGCGTTTTTTGCATATAAAAATCCTCCAACTGCCAAAACTGGAGCCGCGACAATGCCTCCTAAAACCGCCATTCCCCCAGCCATACCAAAACCACCGGCTGCTAGACTACCTCCTCCAAGCCAAGCTAGAGTTGCATTTGTAGCTGCTGCACCGCTTAAAGATGCTATTGCTGTTCCTGTTGATGCGCTAGCTAGTAATCCCACACTTCCATAAGCTCCAATGCCTGCCAAAGCTCCAGCTCCAAGAGATGCAATTCCACCTCCTGTTAATTTAGCAAAATCAATACAAACCGAATCTAACGTTTTTATGAATTCTTTAATATTAAATTTAAAATCATCT
>DVKW01000140.1 GCA_018715855.1 Candidatus Galligastranaerophilus intestinigallinarum | reverse complement strand
GCCTTCTCCAATAAGCCCTAAAAGAACCTGTTCTGTGCCAACAAAATTGTGCCCCAGCCTTCTTGCTTCTTCTTGGGCCAGCATGATTACTTTAATTGCTTTTTCAGTAAATCTTTCAAACATGCATTTATAATCCTTAAAAATGGTTACTAATTCTATACCCTGATTTTACCACAAAGAGCAAAAATCTGAAACAAGATTAATATAAGTTTTATATTTTACGGAACAGCTTTAATAAGAAAAAATATTGTTGCTTTAGTGCGTTTTTTCTTGAAACTGTTTTTGAATAGTTATTAAACACTTTGTATTCAACAAAACTTGCAATTTGTTTTGATTTTTTAATTTTTTTATACAATGTGTTTGTTATTTCTTTTTCGTTTAATTTAAGCTTGTTGAATAATTCTTTTAAAATGGGGTCTTGTTCATCAAAAATGGCTGATAAAAGGTGAATTGGGCAAATTTGCTCTTCTTTGTTTTTGTTGATAATTTTTAGTGAAGATAAAAAAATTTTAATCACTTCTTTTGAAAAAGGTTCTTTGGTTTTTGGATATTTAGTGTTTATTTCTTCATAGGTATTTAAAATTTTTTCTTCGCTAAGGCCCAAATTTATTAAAAAGTTTTTTGTTTCATCTTCAATTTCAAAAAATGCAAGAAGAATATCTAAGGGGCAAACAGACCTTCTTATTGGCTTTTTTGCACGCTTTTTTGCAGATAGAACAAGTTTCATTGAATTTTTGTGAAAGTTTTCAAGCACAAAATTAACCTTTCAATATTTTTATTCTACCAAGAGCCTTGCTTTTTAAAAAATATGTAACAAAAAACTGCCTTTAGATTAAAGGCAGTTTTTAAAATTTGTTTTATGAAGTTATTTTGCTTCTTCTTCGGTTGTTTCTTCAACAATTGCTTCTTTAATTGTTTCTGAAGCTGAAACAACAACTTTTAATTGAGCTTTAACTTTTGATGATAATTTAATTGTCATCAAAAATTCACCAACTTTGTTGATTGGGTTATCTAAGATAATAGTTTTTCTGTCAACTTCAACGCCTGTTTTGTTTAAAAGTTCTTCAGCAAGCTTTTTAGTTGTAATTGTACCGAACAATTTGCCTGATTCGCCTGCTTTTGCGCTTAATTCAATAACTTCAATTTTTTCAATTTTTTCTGCCTTTTCAAGTGCTTCTTTATGAAGTTTTTCTGATTTTGCTTTAATTCTTTGAATGTTTCTTTCTCTTGCACCGAGTGCACCTTCGGTTGCAACTTCCGCTAAGTTGTTTGGCAATAAATAATTTCTGGCGTAACCATCTTTAACATTGATTAAATCGCCTGCTTCGCCTACGTTTTGAACGTCTTTTTTTAATATAAGCTGCATTTATATCTCTCCTTTTGGTTAAATTACTGCTTGTCCTTTATGTTAAATAAAACAAAGGTAAATATCAAGCTTTTGTATATCAAATAAGGTTTTGAACCTTATATTTTGTTTAAGAAACCGCATTTTCGCTTTCTTTAGATTCTTCTTTATTGCTATTTTCGGCTTCTTCTTCGTTTTTTTGTTCGCTTAAATTAGCTTCAACATTTTCTTCTTTTGAATTAACTTCTTCAGTTTCTTCTTCAAGCGAAGCTTTTTTGGTTGCTTCTTCCAACAAAGAAGGGTCAATTTTACCGTCTATTAAAGCTTGGGTTCTTTCTTTTATAAGCCCTTCCAATTCTTTAACAATTTCTTGGGCTTTCTTTTGTGTTTTTAATTGTTGTTCTTTAATGTTTGCGTCAATTTCATCATCTGTTTTTGGCCTTAAAACAGGAATAGACAAATTCAAAACCGTTTTTGAATTATCCATTGCATCTATTTGCAGCTCAAAATTTTCCGTGTCAATTTCCATATATTTTGTAACCGTTGCAATAAGTTCTTCCTTCAGCATTTGAATGGCACGTTCCGAAAAGCCCACTCTGTCTTGCATTAAAACGGTTTTTAACCTGTTTACGGCTAAACTTTTTGTCGGGTTAATTTCTTCTTTTGATGAATTAAAAAGGCTTAAAACTTTGTTGTAAAGCTCCTGAAATAAATCTCTCATTTTGATACCTTCACTTTCTTAGATAAAAACTTTTTAACCTTTCCAAAGAAAGTTGTAGGCTGGTCAATATCCAATAAAGGCACTTCTTCGCCTTTAATTCTTCTTGCAACGTTCATATAAGCTTGCCCTGCAAGAGATTTTTCATTATTTACAATGGGTTCCCCTTTGTTTGTTGAAGTTATAATGCCTGTATCTTCAGGAATTACACCGATAAGTTCAGCAGATAAAATTCCGACAACGTCATCCACGCTCATCATATCGTTTGTTTTAACCAAATTCGGGCGAACACGGTTTACAAGAAGCCTGTATTTCTTAACATCTTCTTTTGCTTCCAATAAGCCAATTATTCTGTCTGCATCACGAACTGCTGACATTTCAGGCGTTGTTACAACAATTGCTTCGTTTGCGCCTGCAACTGCGTTTTGAAAACCTTGTTCAATGCCTGCGGGGCAATCTACAATAATATAATCAAATTCTTCTTTCAATTGTTCGCAGATATTTTTTAATTGTTCTTCTGTTACTGCAGATTTATCTCTGGTTTGAGCTGCTGCTAAAAGGCAGAGGTTCGGGTTCTTTTTGTCTTTAACAAGTGCTTGTTTCAGTTTGCAGCGTTCTTCAACCACATCTACAATTGTATAAACAATGCGGTTTTCAAGCCCTAATAATAAATCTAAGTTTCTTAAACCTATATCCGTATCTATTAAGACAACTTTTGAGCCGTCTTTTGCAAGGGCTGTGCCGATATTGGCAGATGTTGTAGTTTTGCCTACTCCGCCCTTTCCTGAAGTTATAACTATTACAGAACCTGTCATTTATTCCTCTCCTTTAGTTTTGCGCCATTTTGAAAAGCACAATGTTATCATCAACTATTCTTGCTTCTTCCGGTGTGAAGGTGGAAGATTTAACAATGTATGGAATGTTGCCGCCATCAGGGCGCCTTGAATAGCAGTTTGCAATTCTTAATTGAACCGCATTCATTTTTAAGGCTCTTATTTTGGCTTCCACATTGCCTTTTGCGCCTGCGTGGGCAATTGAACCCAAAACGCCCCAAACCGTTATGTCGCCCGTTGCTTTAATTTCTGACCCCGGGTGGCAATCGCCTATAATAACAACATTGCCGTCATAATCAACGGTTTGCCCGTTTCTTAGTGTTTGGTTTATATAAATTGTGTCTTTTGTGTCTATTACAACCGTTTCATCTGTCGGAACGGCATAGAAATCAACTTCTTCATCCTGCAAAAACTGTGCGTTTTCTTTTTCATCCGCTTTTCTGTAAACGCCTATAACTTGTTTTTGAATTTCAGGCTCGGTTGCTTCATCTTTAATTAATTCAACTGTTTTTGGTTTTTCTTCTTATTGTTCTTTATTTTCAAACCCTGCCTTGAATTCTTCTCTAAGATCATCCAATTTTGCATTTTGAATGTCATTAAAAGATTCACTTGAAATAGAAATTAATTCAGGCCTTTCTTTAGAAGCCTCAATTCCCATTTCTAAGCAAATATCTTTAATTAAGACATTAGATGTTTCAACAAAATTTAATTTTGAACCGTAGCTTTCAATTAAAGATTTAATAAAAACCATTTGAGATTGAGTAACTTTGTTGTCGCCCAATTTCAACTTAATTGAAGCATTTTTTGCATTTTCATCTTCAAGGGAAGCAACAACTTTATCTGCAAGCATTTTAGAATCTTCAATTGAAGATAGGTCAATTTCATAAATATTTTCGATGTTTTGCATATTTATAAACCCGTTTTTATATATATTATGATAAAAACCATGACATAAAAGGGGTTTAAAAACAATTATTTGTAAAGAAGGTTTACCTTAAATAAGGTTTAATTAAATTTCATCTTCATCAATGTAGTTGTCGCCAAATTCTTC
>DVKW01000139.1 GCA_018715855.1 Candidatus Galligastranaerophilus intestinigallinarum | reverse complement strand
AGCGACTGAAACCTTTTTAAGGTTTCAAAAGCGAAGTTCAAAATTAGTGAGCCGCTAGGAATTTCAAGATAAAGCAAAACAAATTAATGAAAGGATTCAAAATGAAAAGATTAAAAGGTTTTACATTAGCGGAAGTTTTGATAACTTTAGCTATAATTGGCGTTGTTGCCGCAATTTCAATACCATCTGTTATATCAAATTCTCAACAACAAGAATTTAAAACAGGCCTAAAAAAGGCGGTTTCTGTTTTAAATAGTGCCATTACAATGAATATGGCAATAGATGGCGAAACGCCATATGAAAATGTAGATCTGTTTAATTATCTTCAAAGACATATGAGTATTATGAGAACATTTACTCAATTGCCTTGGCGGTCAGTTTATGAATCTTGGGATGGGAAACAATACTATAGTGGCAAGAATGGCGCCTTTTATACAACGGATGGTATGAGATTTGAATTTGATGATACTAAGGCTGCAAATCAAATACAAAATACGCTTAAATTGCAAGAAAGTGAGGTTCGAGCTTGCTTTTCTTCAATAAATTATACACAGACAGATACAGTAAACGCATGTGGCGGATGTGGAAGTTATGGACTTAAACACAATCCAAATAATACCACTAAACCGCCATGCGCTATTCTAGTTGATGTGAATGGGGATAGAAAACCAACTCCTAAAAAAGTTTATTCAACATCTGACGAAGCAACACAAAGTGCTGCTGAGAAATATTGGATACCAACTCTGGATTCTAAAAGAGTTTCAGATATTTTTGTAATTTTAATAACTGAAGATAGAGCAATTCCCTTTGGTGTTGTTGCACAAAAGGCTATGTATCAGGCGCAGAAATAAAATTATCCTTTCATTTAGTCTGCCTTATGGCAGACTTTTATTTATTGTTTTTTTGCTCTTGATAGGGCGTAATCAACATCATCCAATTTTTCTCTTTGTGCGCCGAACATAATTTTTTCAGCATCTTCAAGCGCTTTAACTGTAATGTAACCGTTTTCGCCATCTGAACGCGGGGTTTTGCCCGTTTCTATACAATGTAAGAAATGTTGACATTCAAGCTTTAAAGGTTCAATTTCTATATAATCGGGAATTTCTATGTTTTGGTGCCCCGGTTTTGAATTGTCAAATACAAGAAGTTTGTGTTCTGGCAGTGTGTCATCTAAAACTGCACTTGCCTTGTCGCCCCTTACCATTAATTTTACGTATTTTTGGGGGTGAATCCAGCTATCTGAAATTTGGGCTATAACGCCGTTTTTATATTTTATTGTTATATGGGTAATATCAAAAATGTTGTTTCCTTCTGTTGAAGCGCCTGTTGCGGCAATAACTTTTTCAGGTTCAGAGCCTATAACATAAGATGTCATAGAAACATCATGGGGTGCTAAATCCCACATAACGCTTCTGTCGTTTTTAAAATAGTTTATATTCAGCCTGTCTGATTGAATATATTTGATGTTTCCCAAAACACCTTCTTCAATAAGCATTTTTAAACGATTAACCGCAGGGTGATACAAAAGAAGATGCCCTACCATTAATATTAAGCCTTTTTCATCAGCCAACTCTTTTAATTTCAAAGCTTCATCCGCTTTAATTGAAATAGGCTTTTCAACATAAACATGTTTGCCATGCTCTAAGGCAAGTTTTACAAGGTTAAAATGAGTATGGCTCGGGGTTATTACACAAACTGCTTTAATGCTCTTATTGTTAATAATTTCATTAAAATCTTTTGTTGTGTTTGTTCCGGGGTAATCTTCCTTAATTTTTTTTAATGTGTCATCATCAAGGTCGCAAACTGTGTTTAGGGCATTTAAACTGTAAAAATTTCTTACAATATTTTTCCCCCAAATTCCGCAACCTATAACCCCAACATATTTAGTTTCGTTTGTCATTTTAAAACTTCCTTGAATTCCATTTATTGGCTTAATTCGCCTAATTTTATTCTATATAAAAAAGGCTATTAGTCAAATTTTCTTAATAAAATTTTTCTTGAATACGTTTAATTATTTGCTATTATTTTCCTATGGAAAAAAGAGCAAATATTCAGGGGTTTAATGTAGATTTAATGAGCTTTGATGAAGTTATCAAGGCAATTGTTTGTGCAATAAATGATGAAAAAAACCTTCATGTGGTTACAATTAACCCTGAAATTATTCAAAATGCAAAGAAAAATTTCGAACTTAAACAAATTATAAACGATGCAGAAATTGTTACACCTGACGGTGTTGGAATAAAAATCGCTCTAAAAATGAAGGGCATTAACCAAGAACAAGTTACAGGCGTCGATTTATCCAAAAAAATGCTTGAAATTGCCGCTTATGAAAAAATTAAAGTTGCCCTTGTGGGTGCCAAGCCCGAAATTTTAGATTTAGCAATTGAAAACATTAAAAAGAAATATGAAAATATTGATATTGCATATTCCCACGATGGCTATTTTACTGATTTTGAACCCGTAATTAAAGATGTAATAGCATCCGGCGCCAAATTTTTGCTATGTGCAATGGGCTCTCCCAAACAGGAATTTTTTATATCCGAATTAAAAAAACAGGCAAAAGGCATTGTTATGATTGGTGTTGGTGGCACAATTGACGTTTTATCAGGAAGGGTTCAACTGGCGCCTGAAATTTACAGAAAACTTGGGCTTGAATGGTTATATAGAACAATCAAACAGCCTGAAAGGTTTAAAAGGATTTTTCCCACTTTGCCAATATTCTTTTTTCAAAGTATAATTGATAGTGTGATAAATAAGAATTAGTTCAAAAAGGGTTGCTTTTTTAAGTATGATAATTTTAAAAGATGTTATTAAGCAGTATAAAAACAAACCCGCCTTGTATAATGTTAATTTACACATTAAACCGGGGGAATTTGTTTTTTTAACAGGGCCTTCAGGTGCGGGTAAATCCACATTAATGAAGCTTTTATATATGGAAGAAAAACCCACAAGGGGTCAGGTTATAATTGGCGGCATAAACATTGCAAATTTGCACCCAAATAAAATTCCGAATTTAAGAAGGTGCATGGGAATTGTGTTTCAGGATTTTAAACTACTTCAAAACCACACGGTATATGATAACATTGCCTATGTCATAAGAACTTTGGGAATTTCATCCCGTGAAATTGAAGCAAGAGTTTTTGGTGCACTGAAGGTTGTTGGCTTAGAGCATAAAGCAAAATCAAAGCCATCCGAATTATCGGGCGGCGAACAGCAAAGGGTTTCAATTGCCCGTGCAATTGTAAACGGCCCACCATTATTAATTGCAGATGAACCCACAGGAAACCTTGACCCTAAAAATTCCATGGAAATTATGGAAATTTTAGACCAAGTTAATCAAAGAGGCATAACAATTTTGGTTTCAACCCATGACCATACAATGGTTGATTATTTCAGAAAAAGGGTTGTAACACTTTGTGACGGGCAAATTGTTAAAGATGTGCAGGCAGGTACTTATGGCTAACGGACAAACAAGAAGCAGAATTAAACAAAAAGTTAAATCTCATATACCGAAAGATTGGCTGACCGATGTCAGAATATTATACAGAATGCTGATTGAAACCTTTAAAGGTATTCAGCAAACAGGGCTTATAAACATTGCTATTATTACTACTATGGCTGCCATTTTAACTATATTTGGCGCACTTTTCAGGTCGTCTTTGTCTTTGCAAAGCATTGTAAATGAACTTGGCGGCACTTTGCAAATTTCTGCATATTTATCAGACAGTGCAAATTCTGATGCTGTTATTTCACGAATTAAAAAAATTGAACATGTGAAGGAAGTGAAATTTATTTCAAAACAAAAAGCTTGGGCTGAACTTAAAAATGAAATTGATGTGCCCGATGTTGAAAACCCGTTGCCCGATACTTTGCATGTTAAAGTAGATATGGTTGATAATCTGGATGATGTTTTAGTGAGAGTTAAGCACGTTGATGGCGTTTCAGATACAGGCTATGCAAAAGATTGGGTTAAAAAGTTCCAAACTCTAAACAAAGTTTCTCACACGGTAACGTTTCTTGTTGTCATAATTGCTTGTCTTTTAACCATTACAATCATAAATAATACGATACAGTTGGTAATTCAATCCAGAAAAGAAGAAATTGAAATTATGCGCCTTATGGGTGTTTCCAACTGGTATATTAAATTTCCGCTTGTTTTACAAGGTGCAATATATGGCTTTTTAGGCGCAATTATTGCAATTTTTCCGATTAACATTGTTCAAAACTATTTATATAAGGTTCATGAATTTTTCATGATTCCTTCATTTTTCTTTGCACAACAAATAGTAATTCTTTCCGTTTTGGCTGTCGGTATATTATTTTCGGCCGGCGGAAGCTTAATGTGTATTAAAAAACATTTGAAAGTATAATGTATGGATCAATCTGTCGATAATTCAATAGAGCAAGATTTTTTGGGCTGTTTGCCCGAATTGCCTTCTGTTATGGCAAAATTTATTGAATTGACGAGAGAATTAAATATTTCTAAAAATTCTTATGCAAATATTCTTCTTCAAGACCCCCTTTTATCATCAAGAATTTTTACCTATATAAATAAAGTTCTAAACCCTTCAAAAGCAGGGTATATATCTGTAAATAGGGGTGTTTCTTTAATGGGGCTGCACAAATTTAAAAATGTTGTTTTGGCTTTTTCCTTGTTTCCTGTTTTTCAGGAAGCAGAATGCGTTGAACTTTTTAAATATTCTCTTTTAACTGCATATTATTGTAAAGATATTGCTTCCCAATTTAAATTAATTAACCCCCATGATGCTTTTCTTTTGGGCTTTTTGCATGATATCGGCAAAATAGCAATGAAGAATAAATTTGGCTCAAAATATCTTATAACATCTATTGAAGATGACAAAGAAGTTAAAATTTATACCCAAGAAGAGGAACTGGCCGAATTTGGATATTGCCATGCGGATTTAAGCGAATATATTTGCAGATGTTGGAATTTACCTATTGTTGTAACCGATTCTATCAGGTATCATCATTTTCCGTTGGATGCAATGCTTCCTCAAGCTGCTTCGATTATTTATTTATCCGATATTTTGGCTCACAAAAACACAAAATTATCAAAAGAAAGTCAAAAAGTTTTCCAATATATGCAGCTTTCTAAAACTCAAATCATGCCATATTCTATGGGCGGCATGAAAAAATTAATTCCTTTTTATGAAATTCTGGATATTAATTAAAAAGCCCCATTTGGCCGTTTATAGCTCTGCTTTTTATCCCTAAATGTTTATATGCAAGTTCTGTTGCCATTCTGCCTCTTTGGGTTCTTTTTAGCATGCCTGATTGCAAAAGATACGGTTCAATAACATCTTCAATTGTTCTGATATCTTCGCCAAGTGCAACGCCCAAAGTTTCAATACCCACAGGGCCGCCATTATAGTTATTTATAATTAACTTTAAAAGTTCTCTATCTGTTGTATCAAGGCCTTTATCATCGATATTTAATGCATTTAGCGCATTGTTTGCATCTTGTTTTGTAATTGTTCCGTTCCCTTTAACAATTGCCCAATCAGAAGCACGTTTAATAAGTCTGTTTGCAATTCTTGGGGTTTGGCGGCTTCTTCTTGCAATTTCAAGTGCGCCTTCTTCATCAATTTTAATGTTCAAAATTTTTGCACTTCTTTTTATAACTTGTTTTAATTCTTCAATTGTGTAAAATTCCAGCCTGTGAATAACGCCAAATCTGTCTCTTAAAGGGCCTGAAAGTGCTCCTGCTTTTGTTGTTGCACCAATAAGCGTGAATTTTTGCAAAGGCACCCTCATTGTTTTAACTGTTTGGCTTTTTCCCGTTGTAAGGTCAAGCGTAAAATCTTCCATGGCAGGATATAAAATTTCTTCCGCAATTTTATTTAAACGGTGAATTTCATCTATAAAAAGAATTTCCCCTTCTTTTAAATTCATTAAAATGCCGATTATATCCCTAGGACGCTCTAAGGCTGGGGCTGATGTTATTTTTATATTAACGTTGCATTCATTTGCAATAATGTTTGCTAAAGTTGTTTTTCCAAGCCCCGGCGGGCCGTAGAGCAAAATGTGGTCTAATTGAACATTTCTTTTTTTAGCAGCTTCAATTGTAATTTTTAAGGTTTCTTTAATTGAACTTTGGCCTATATATTCATCAAAAGTTTTCGGGCGAATATTTTTATCATAAGTGCGGTCTAATTCAATTTCAGCCGCCTCAAGTTCCAATGGTTTTTGAAGCGGCTTGAAATTTTCTTTATTTCTTTTGTTGTCGTTGTCGTTTAAAATCATTTATCTTAAAAATCTGATGTATATATAAGCTGTGCTCATTAATAATGAAACTAATGTTATTGTAACACCATATTTTAAATATTCCATAAATGAAATTTTAAAGCCGTCTTTGTTTGCGGTTTCACAAACAATAACGTTTGCGGCAGCACCAATTATTGTCATGTTGCCGCCCAAGCATGCTCCTAAAGCTAAGCACCACCAAAGAGGGTGAGTATATTCGGCACCTTCTATTGTTTGAATTGTAGCAAGCATGGGCGCCATTGTTGCAGTATATGGAATGTTATCAATAATGCCCGATAAAATGCCTGAAGCCCAAAGAATAATCATTGCCATAACTTCTTTTGAACCGTTTGCGACATTTAAAAGCCATTTTGCCATTAAATCTATACCGCCCGAAGCTTCTAAACCGCCAATAATTATAAACAAACCGATGAAAAAGAAAATTGTATTCCATTCAACATCCATTAAAATTTTGTGCGGTTTTTCAAAAATTAATAAGAAGCTGGCACCAATCATTGCAACAAGATATGTCGGAATGTGGGTGATGTCATGCGTTACAAAGCCTAAAATTACAAGCGCTAAAACAATAACAGAGCGAATTGCAAGAGTTTTGCTTGCAATTGTGTTTGAATTGTCAATTTGCGCCACTTCGGCCATTTTTTCAGGTGTACTTTTTAATTGTTTTCTGAAAACAAAAACCATAATTGCAATTGTAACAAGCATGATTAGAACAACAATGCCTGTTAATTCTCTTACAAAATCCATAAATGAAAGGCCTGCTGCGGAGCCGATAATTATATTCGGCGGGTCGCCAATTAAAGTTGCCGTGCCGCCAATGTTTGAACATAAAATTTCGGTTATTAAAAACGGTATCGGGTTTACATCCAGTTTTTTGCAAGCAGCAAATGTAACGGGCATAACAAGAATAACTGTTGTAACGTTATCTAAAAATGCACTTGCAACGGCCGTAAAAATTGCCAGAGAGAATAAAACAAGCTTTGGCTTTCCTTTTGTTAATTTTAAAATTTCGTTTGCAAGCCATCTGAATACGCCTGAACTTGCAGAGATATGCACAATAATCATCATTGAAACAAGCAAAAATATTACATTGAAATCAATATAATTTGCAAAGTAATGTGCTAAATCGTTCGGGTTTTTATCGGAAGATAAAAGTCCCAAAAACAGCGTTAAAGATGCACCTAAAAGCGCAACCGTAACTTTAGAAATTTTTTCCCATGCAATAAAAATGTATGCGACAATAAGAATTATTGCACTTGCCACAACAGCATTCTGTTGAATTATTTCGTGTAATGCTTCCACGTAACCTCCAATCAAAATTAAACTAATCAGTTTAATTTTAACGGGGTGAATTTTTTTTGTCAAAAAAAAGAACGGATTTAATCCGTTCTTTTATTATGTAGAATTGGTATTGATTATGCTGCTTCTTTTTCTTCTTTTTCTTCGTCATCAGCTTCTTCATTTTCAGCGCCTGTTGCACCTTCAACTGCTGCTTGTTCATCTTCAGCTTCAACTGCTTCATTTTCTTCAGCTTGTTGTGCTTCAGTTTCTTTAATGATTGATTGAGCTGCTGCAACACCTTGAGTTTCTGCAAATTCGTGGATTGTTGCGATTAATTCTTCATCTAAGCCCATTAATTCTGTTAAGCTTTCGAATTGAGCTTCATATTCTTCTAATTTTGATTCGTATTCAGCAATGAAGTTATCAATGTCTTCAGTAATTTTTGCTCTTTCAGCATCACCTTCAACGTTTTCTGCGCCTTCAGCTGCTATAGCACCATCTGCTGTTAAGTTATTTGGGTTTTCATCTGTGAATGTGTAGTTTTCTTGTAAATATTCAGCTGAATCTAATGTTGAATAGCCATCGAATGTTTCATCACCAACTGAGATGTCGAAGTTGCCGAGAAGTGTTTGCCCGTTTTCTGCAACTGCACCTTCGCCTGCTTCTTGGTAGCTGCCTAAGTTAACATTTACATCTTCGCCGCCGAATGCTTCTTCAATTGATTTTAATTCTTGGTTGCCGTTAGCATCTTTAACAAGAACCATAACGCCTGCTTGGTTTAATTCGTCGTTTGTTACATCGCCTGAGCCGTCTTCATCAAGTGCAACCATTTCATCAAAGAAGTTTTCTGAACCTAAGAATTCTGAGAAGTTTGAAAGTTCGCCGTTGCCGTCTTTATCAACTACAAATTCATAAGTTGTGCCATCTTCATCTTTGAAACCGATAGGATCGCATGGGTTGCAGTTTGCTGCTGCTTCTGCTGCTGCTTTTTCTTGTTCTTCAATAACTTTGTCAAGATTTGCCATTTCTGTGTCTAACATTTTCATTTGTCCGTTAATTACGCCGAGTTCGTCTAATAATGAATCCATTGTAACCATTTTTGTATTTGTAACAACTAAATCTGATAAGATTGTTGACATTTCTTCGTCGAAGCCGCCTTCAGCAAGACCTGCTTTAATATTAGCTTGAAGGTCGCTCATTTTAACGTCTTTGCCTGCTTCTTTATCTTTTTTGAATTGTTCAATTTGTGTTGAAACTAATTCTTTAACTCTTTCTTGTTCTTCTTCTGTAATTTCTTTTTGAGCTTCAATTGCTTCATCTAAAGATGTTTTAATTTCTTCGCTTAATTTTTCAACAGTTTCTTTAATTGTTTCAGCTGATGAATTAAGAGCGTCCCATTGTGCTTGAAGTTCAGCTTTCTTTTCTTTGTTAGCTTCTAAGTCTGCATCTTCAGTTGTTGCAGCAGCGCCTTCAGTTTCATCTGCCCCTTTAATTGTTCCGCCAACTTCTTTAGCAAGAGCTTCAAGGTCTGCATCTGTAAGGTCTGCAGCGTTTACTTGATATGAATCACCGTCAGCTTCTGTAAATGTTAAAATGCTGTCTTCATAAGAAATTTCAAGAGCGCCGCCATTGCCTGCTGTTGCGCCTTCTGCTGCTGACCAGTTTGTATATTGTGAACCGAGTGCTGCTACATCAATTGTCATAACCAATACCTTTCATAATTCTACGTTACTTATGTATATATAAAGTATATAAAAAGTATTGAATTTCAATTTTGTTTAATTCTGTTACATTTCTTTACATAAATCGTTATAATGTAGTTAAATTAACTACTTCACGAATTTTCTTTTTGTGGTATTATCATAATTAAAAGTAGATTATAGAGGATGAGGATAAATATAATGGGCGTTGTTGACGTATTGCTTAAAATTTTTAAAGACCCTAATGACAGAAAAATAAAGAAGGTTTTGCCCATTGTAGACCACATAAACAATTTAGAGCCTGAATTTGCCGCACTATCCGATGAGGAATTAAAGGCAAAAACAGCTGAATTTAAAAAGATTTTATCTGAAAGAGAAACTTCACCGGATTATAAAACAGACCTTGCGCTTGAAAAGGCCGCTTTGGATAAAATCTTGCCTGAAGCATTTGCAACAGTGAGAGAAGCAGGCAAAAGAGTTTTAAACATGCGCCATTTTGACGTTCAATTAATAGGCGGTATTTTTCTTCATGAAGGCCATATTGCAGAAATGAGAACAGGTGAAGGTAAAACCCTTGTTGCAACTTTGCCTGCATATCTAAACGCCCTGACAGGCAAAGGTGTTCATATAATTACCGTGAATGATTACCTTGCAAAACGTGACCGTGATTGGATGGGCAAAATTTTTGAATTTTTAGGCTTAACTGTCGGTGTTATTTTA
>DVKW01000138.1 GCA_018715855.1 Candidatus Galligastranaerophilus intestinigallinarum | reverse complement strand
GGCCTAAAATGATATCTGATGCCATAGAAATAATTGTTTTCTTATCGCTCATAAGAAGCCTTTCTGCGGCATTTTGCAATAGTTTGGGGTTTGTTGAAACCGCAAATGTAAATGTTGCAGGAACGGCAACTCTTATGTTTCCTTTAGATAATGCACCACGAAGGTAAATATCTGTTGTCATGGGTTCTAATGATAAAATGCTGTAATCTTGAATTAAAGGCCAAACAAAAACACCGCCCCCATGAACGCATTTTGCAGTTCCGGACCCCGGCACTTTACCATAAACAACAATAACTTTGTTTGATGGGCATCTTTGGTATCGGCTTGCAGCAAAAACAAGCGCACCGAATACAATAATTAAAAAAAGCATGCCCGCAAATGAAAATAATTCCATTTTTTACTCACTTTCTTTTACTATATAAACAACACCGTTTTCAATTTTTGTAACTTTGATTTGTTTAAAAGCTTCAATATATTCTTCAGTTTCATTAACAGCATCAATGGTATCTAACCTTGAATTAAATTCAATTTGAATTTTCCCGTTGCCTTTGGGGTCAAAATGGGTGTATGCCTTTCCAATTCTATCTTTTAGTTCATCCAATGATGCTTTTGGGGTATGTTCAAGCTTTTTTAGTAAAGTAACAAGCCAAGTAAATAAAAGCATACCCAAAATGCCTGATATAACAGAAATTAAAACTGCAATTTTTACGGGATAGTGCAGATGTTCCATAGCAGCCCAGCCCATCCAGCCGCCTGACATAAAAAATGCAGATATACTTTCTATTGTGAAAAATTGAAAAGAAGCATCAGTATCTGTGATTGAGGTGAAATCGCCCGATACTTCACCACCTGCATCAAGCGGCAGGGAAACCTTCAAAATAAAGATGATTGTTCCGATTAATGCCAAATACCAATACAGGGTAATAATTTTTTCAGGGTCAAATAACATATAATTCTCCCATTTATTGTAATATTACAAAATCATAACGGGATTTTATGTTTTTAACATCCTATATATAAACTAACAAATAGGTTCTATTCGCCATTTTAAGGGCGAATCATCAAGGCTTAATTGAAGTTCGCGGTTGTTTTCTTCAGCTAAACCAATATTCCACATTTTACAAAGCGGTTTTGGAATTATTATTGCAAAGCTTTTGCCATGTTTTTGAAATTTTTTTTCATCAAGCGCCATAACGCCTTTATCTAAAATAATCAAAAAAACAGCGCCTGTTTCATCTTGGCAGAGTTTATATTTAACAACACTCGGGTTGTAGCCCAAAAAATCAAAAATTTCATTTGGAATTGTTAGTGTAACACTGTTTCCAATTTGCCTTATTCTACGCACTAAAGCCATAAACTACCCATAAATTATAAATTTTTGTAAATATTGTTAGTATTTAAAAGGCTAACATGTTGACCTTTTAAATACTAACATGTATTATAAAAATGTACTTACGCACTGTTTTTATCTTAGCAGGGTTAAGGCGGTATATCAAGCACAAGTTATGGAAGGAATTTATATGAATTTATATAACTGCAAAACTTTGCAGGGTTTGACCGATGACGAAAAAGCCGCCGCCATTAACCTTGCTTTTACTTTAGAATTAAATTCTTATGACAACAAAATTTTAGCTGAAATTTCAGAAAAATTAAGCGAAATTGAAAAATTTAAACTTTGCAATTTTTGGCTTAATTTAACAGAAACTACTGCAAGAGCGGCTTTTTGCCTTTTAGAATTTGAAGGAAGGTTATGGAAGAATTAATAAACGATGAAGATGAAATTTGCACACCAAAGGCAAAAGAACTAGAGGATAAATATCATTCTGCCGATTTTAACTGCAGCAATTGTAACCAAACAGATTGCATTTACTGGATTTTATACAATGAAAGCATAATATAAAATGTTTTTGCTATAATTTTTTTTATGGAATACATTTCAATCGGAAAAATTATAAATTTTCATGGCATAAAAGGTGAAGCAAAGGTTGGCTATTCAAACCTTGAGCATATTAAAGGTGCAAAAACCGTTTATGTGGATAAAAATTCAGAAAAATTTGCTTTAAATATTTCAAATATTCGCTTTCACAAAAATTTTGCCATAATAAAATTTATGGAAATTAATTCTATTGATGAATTAATTGAATTTAAAGGCAAAAACATTTATTCAACAAAAGAAGAATTATTAAAAAAATTAGAAAAAAATGAATTTTTAATAGATGACCTTATAGGTTTAAAAGCCTTTGACAATGAAGAAAACTACATAGGCGAAGTGGTTGAAATTCAAAAAACGCCTGCTAATGATATTTTATGTATAAAATCTGAACATAAAAAAGATTTAATTTTAATTCCTTTTGTTTCAGAACTTGTTCCAATTGTTGATATAAAAACAAAAAAAGTTATTATAAAACCAATTGGGGGGCTAATTTGAGGTTTGATGTTTTAACCTTATTTGAAGGAATTATTAAAGATTACTGCTCTTATTCCATTATAAAAAGGGCAGTTGAAAAAAAATTAATTGAAGTAAACACAATTAATTTTAGAAACTATACCCATGATAAGCATAAAAGAGTGGATGACACACCCTATGGGGGAACATCCGGCATGGTGCTTATGGCGCCACCTATTTTTGAAGCTTATGAAGCAATTGAAAAAACAGATGATTTTGAATTTATAATGCTTACCCCCCAAGGAGAACCTTATAACCAAAAAATATGCACAGAACTTGCCCAAAAAAAACAATTAATACTTCTTTGCGGGCATTATGAAGGGTTTGATGAAAGAATTAGGCTTGGTTTAAAACCAAGGGAAATTTCGCTTGGAGATTACATTTTAACAGGGGGCGAACTTGGCGCACTTTGCATTATAGATAGCGTTTCAAGGCTGATTGATGGCGTTTTAAATAAATCTGATTCACCTTTAAATGATTCTTTTTCTGTTGGTTTAGATGGGCTTTTAGAACACCCCCAATATACAAGGCCAAGAGAATTCAGGGGAATGAAAGTGCCTGAAGTTTTATTAAACGGCAACCACAAAGAAATTGAAAAATTTAAACAAGAACAAAGAATTTTAAGAACAAAAGCCAAGCGCCCTGATTTATTGAATTAATTTTTTATTTTTAAATCTTCCTTCAAAAAGAAAATAAATGAAATAGAATACAAAAAGCAATAAAGCCATTTGAATGGGGGCAGAGATTATTTCTGCTTTATGAATTATTAAATAGACGCCATATAAAATAAAAAAGCCAAAAAACATATTTATTAATTGTTTAACAGGATATTTTAAACTTAAATTCGGTAAAACAATTATTGCAGATAAGAAATAATAAATAAAATTAGCGCCCAATGTTGCAATTCCAAGCCCAATAAGCCCCATTTCAGGAATAAGGAAAATATTCAAACAAATTCCTATAACGCCTGAAATTATTTTAATAATAAAATCTATATACGTTTTATTTGAAAGATGATATTGAAGCGTTGTGTAATCGGTAAGCCCCATAAAAAATGTACCAAATGCAAAATAAGGAACTAATTTATAAGCATCTAAAAACCTTGAATCTGCAAGAAGGCCGACAAATTCTTTTGCATAAATTGACATTATGAATATAATGGGCAGTGAAATTAAAATGTAATAACCTGTTATTTTTGAAACTATATTTTTTACGTCAATTTTTTCTTCATACATTCTTATTATTCTTGGAATTGCAGCAACTGTTATTATTGAAAAAATTGTCATTAATAAAGGCAGGGTAACACCGTATGCAACGCCCACATAGCCAAGCTCTTTAAACCCTTTAATATCGTTTATAATAAATTTGTTGCTTTGGTTAATCACCCATGTGCTAAGAGATGTAAGAGCAATGGGAACACCATATTTTGCAATGGGCAGAATATATTTCATCTCAGGCTTTGTAAATTTCAGGTATGAAATTATATTGCTTTGAAAAATAAGCAAAATATCTATGAAGGTTATTGAAATTCCCATTGCAAGGAGCAAAGAAAAAGCACCCAGATGGAAAGTTTTAATAATAAAGACAGATAAGCCTATTGTTAAAATTTGGTTTAATATTGTTGAAAACGTAAAAGCAACAGGCTTTAATTGGGCTCTTAAAATTTGAAACAATAATGCCCTTATTGCAACGGGTATAATTAAAACCAAAATTGCCAAAAGGTATATTGGCGTTATTTTAAAGAAGGAATAGAAAAAATCCTTCAATAAAAAAGACAAAATATACATCAAAATTAAATTAACGGATAAAATTGTTATTAAAATTGATAAATATTTATTTAAACCGTTGTTTATTTGCGCCAGCCTGAAAAACCTTAGCCCTGATAAACCCACCCAGTCTGAAAAAATAATGCACAAGAAAGATAGAAAAGCGATTGATAAAGTATAAAGGCCGTATTGTTCGGGCGGAAGAAGAGATGTATAAACAGGAACAATGATTGCATTTCCCAAAGTTCCGCAAATTTTGGATGGGGCGTATTTAAGCATATCGCCCCATATTTCTTTTATTTGTTTTTGTTCTTCCTCTATATTTTCTTTATATTCCATCAAATTTACGCCGTTTATCTTGAAGAAGTTTGCAGGGTTTTATCATCCGCCATAAACATATTCATATAAAGAATTTTGTTTGCAGTTGATTTATCAAGGTTAATGAATTTCATGCCTGCATTGTTTCCTGAAACTCTCACAACTTCAACTTCAGGTGAAATATCCATGCCATGGCAAGAGAGAGAAACAACCATTTTTTCACCCACTTTTAAAGAACCATCATGGGTAACGGCTATGCCGCCTCTTGAAATATCAACAATTGCGATAATTCTTGGAGTTTTTTGCTTTTTCTTTTTGTCTAAATGAACACCGGAATCTTCCAAAACATTAAACCTGATGTATTCTCTTTTTGTCGGTTTATATGTAGATTTGTCAATATCGGCAAATTCAGGCGTTGTGGTTGTTTTTTGAATTTTATCGTCTTTATAAGTTAACCTGTAGAAGCTGTTTTCTGTTCTTGGAAGGTTGACAACTTCATATGGGTTATAGTGAACAACGGGCGCCTTTGTTTCAAGAGCAATTAAATTGCCCATAGAAAGTGCAAATGAACCAGTCAGTTTTG
Organism: Candidatus Galligastranaerophilus intestinigallinarum; assembly: GCA_018715855.1. GTDB lineage: Bacteria > Cyanobacteriota > Vampirovibrionia > Gastranaerophilales > Gastranaerophilaceae > Galligastranaerophilus_A > Galligastranaerophilus_A intestinigallinarum. Next base: position 4,738 of record DVKW01000138.1, on the reverse strand, counting down.
TATATAGCTGTGATGTAACAGGAATGCCAAAATCGTTTGAAATGTTTCTGTGGTAATCGTTATCAACAATTGTAAGCCACCTGTAGCCATTTTCAGGGTCTATATAAAACCCGCCCGGTTCACCTTCACGATTGCCGTTTCTGAATTCCGCATAGTTTGTAATAAAGGCATCTGACATATGCAAGTTCAAATCTTTTGTATCTACATAAGCATTATCTGTGTAGAATTTCAAAAGTTCCATACCACGGTTTTCTAAAGGCGCATTTTCTGAAGAATTTAGCGACAAAGTAACATCTTTTGCCTTATAAACGGTTTCTTTGAAACCAACAGGGTTATCAAAAATTTCTATAGTTTGCACAACATCTTGCGCTTTATAGTTTCTTTGATTTTTATTTCCGCCTGCATCTTTAACGTTATCAGGTGAAACACCTTGAATATCAAACACGAGCTTTTCGCCTTCGCCCACAGTATTAAAGCCTGATGCCGTTAAATCTTTTATAGCATTTGGGTCTGTAAAATCGTTTGCATAGGTTCTATTTTCTTTTGCATCAAAACCATTTGGCCTTAAAGCATTTGAAACGTTTGAACTTGCAGCGTCATAAGCATGGGCTATAACGTTATCTGCTCTTAAAATTACATCAGCCGTTCCGTTATTTTTGCCTTCAATATAAGCGTTATATATATTTAAGGTTGAATTTGCGTTGTTTGGATCAATTCTTGTTGCAGGGTTTATATCCAACACGTGGATTTCCGTTGCATCAGGAACAACTGATGACATAAGAATTTTATCGTGAGGATATAAAATGTCATCATCTTCACTTAAAAGATTTGTTAATTTGCCCAAATCATAAATTGTTAGGTTTGCAGCCTTTGAAACAATTTTCAGGTTTCCGCCTGAGGTAATTTCTCTTATTATTGCATTACCTGTTAAATCCAGGCCCAAATTGCCCCTTTTTGCAATTAATTGCCAGATATTATCATTGTTTCCCATGCCTGTAATATAAAGGTCATTTTCAGCCATTGCACTTATTGTGCCGTTTTCTAATTGGTTATATGTAAATGAATTGCCGTTTTCACCAATATTGTTGCTTGAAATAAGTGAAATGTTTCTGCCTTCAACATTTGCAACATTTTTATTGTTTGCGGCATTTATTATTGAATAGCCCCTATAATATTCTTCATTATTCGGATTTGGGGTTTCTTCATCTTTTTGTTTCCAATCAATTGCAGTTAACATAATATTGCCGTCTGATTTTATGTTATCTACTTTTAAATCGGAATTTTTAGCTCTCAAATTAACAAGGGCATTACCGTTATTTTTAGCATCAACCTTAACTTTTCCTTTAACATTTACGTTAATTGATTCTGTATAATCTCTTGTTGAAGCATTGATACCAAAGCCTGATTCTTTATTTTCAAGGTTATGTGTGTCTTTTCCTATATTACCGCCATTTGTTGTAATGGTTAGGTTTTCACCTGCATTTATAAGTGTTTTATAAGCATGGTCAGGGTTTCCTAAATCATGGTTTTGGTTTTTATTGTTTGTATCAGGGTCAATAATGCCATTTAAAATGTTTCCGTTTGTTTGGTTAATTTCAATATTTCCTTTGTTTGCCAAAATGTAGTTATCGTTATCGGTTGCATATTCGCCGATTTCAATATTTGAATTTTGGTTATTTATAACAATATCTTTGTTTATTGCATTTATTAAACCGTCAACATCAAGCCCTGTTTCTTTTTGGCCATTATTTGTAATATTAATTTTGCCGTCTTCATTAATAATTCTTCCTATTGTAGAAATTAAAATTCCTGAAGTATTTGTTTCGTTCAAGTTTTTAACGGTTGTTTCTCCCAGTTTATTGTTAATTAAACCGTCAATTGTAATGCCTAAATCGCCATTGTTTTGAACAAACAATGTTCCGTTTGTATTTGTAATTGAACCTGTTTCATTAACTTTAATTTCTGAGGTTGCACTTTGGTTTATATTGGTTACTTTTGTATTACCTTTATTTTTATTAAATATTGTGCCAAAAATATCCAATACACCTGAACTATTATTTTGAACAAGCAAGTTATCGGCTGTTGCATTAGATTCATTTGAAACTTCGGCATTTTCATTAATTGTTAAATTGCCGTTTGTATTTGTAACAGAAACAATTGAATTATTTCCTTTGCCTTTAACAATGCCTTCAATTTCAACTCCTTTTGAACCTGAATTTTTTACTTCTAAATTATTTCCATAGTTTTCAACACTTCCATCTATGTATAATTTTTCATTTTGGTTTTCAAGAGTTAATTTATTGCCTGTATTTTGAATTAAGCCTGAAATGGTTGCGCCGCCATTACCTTTATTTGTAACGGTTAAATTTTTGTCTTCATTTTGAATTATGCCTGTTTTACTTACAAGCAAGTTACCATTTGTATTTTCAACCGTTGTATTGCCTTCTTTACCTTTAATTAAACCATTTATTGTGGCACCGTTTGCACCTGAATTTATTACATCCAAGTTTTCGCCCGTATTTTGAATTGTGCCATCTACAAGAAGGCCTGCTGTTTTGTTTTCAACTTTTAGGTTTTTGCCGTCATTTGAAACTAAGCCCAAAATTTCAGTGCCTAAGTTGCCTGAATTTGTTATGGTTAAATTGTTGCCTGTATTTTGAACAATGCCATTGGTATCTACAAGAAGCAGGCCGTTTTCATTTGTTATTTCAATATCACCGTTAACACCGTCAACTAAGCCTTTTATGGTTGTGCCCGTGCCTGTTGTATTATTTAATTTTATTATCCCATTTTCACTTTTTATTTTGCCGGTTTCATTAACAAGTAATTCACCGTTTTTATTTGTAGCAGTTAAAATGCCTGTTGTATTTTTTAATGTGCCATTTATAATTGTGCCGCCTAAACCTTCATTTGTGGTTGTTAAATTGCCGCCTGCATTTTGAACAATACCATCTATTACAATGGATGAACCTGTATTTGTAATTGAAGAATTTCCGTATGTATCAATTGTAGCAATAGTTTCACCTGTTTCAGAAAGTTTTTCTTTAACATTTACACCGTTTTTACCTGAAATATTTAATTCTGAAACATTATCGCCATCAATAAAGTCTAAGCCTGATTTTACTTGGCCTAAAATATCAATGTTTCCTATTGATGAAATTATTGTTGTTGCTTTATTTGAGCCTTGGTTAATAACATTTGTAATTGTTCCTTTATTTGCAAAAGAACCGTTTTGTCTGTTATTTTCTAAACCGTTTATAACAAGCTGTTTATCTGTTTGGTTATCAATGTTAACGGTTGCATAGCCATTTGTATAAGCAACTTTGCCGTTTCCTGTTACTTTGCCTGTTATATTAACATTTCCGCCTTCTGTTTTTGTATTAAATACAAGAAGTTTATTATCTTTATATAAAACTTTAATGTTGTTTGTTTCATTTAAATATGGCGATTTATCAACTCCTGCAAGGTTAACCATATTCTTATCGCCTGTATTTGGGTCAACAATTAAATTTTCTTCTTTTAGCATATCGCTTGTTATGGTTAAGTTTCTGTCGCCATAGCCTGCTTTAATTGTGCCGTTTATTTTTGCTTCTTGAACATCAATATTAACATTTTGACCTGCAATAATTCTGTCATTGGTATTTAAAGTAAATATGGTTGTCGGAACGTTATATTCAAAGTTGCCTTGCGTTGCAACAATATCTTTAGAACCTGATGTTAAAATATTATTAAAGATAACATCTCCGCTTTCGTTCCAAATTTTTAAAGGATTACCGCCAATTGCAACCGTGCCGTTAAATATAATGTCTGAAGCAACAGGGTTTGATAAAAGAGGATTTGAATGGTCGAAATAATTATTTATTACAATTCCTAAAATATCACCGTCTGTTTCTAAAAGAACATTATCTGCAACAGGAGTTCCCGTGTTTGCAAGGTGGTTATAATTTGTACCGTCTATAATTAAACCTGTTGGGCCATAACCGTTTACAAGGTCTATATTTTTGAATATAAGGTCTCTGTTTGAATAGTTATCAATTCCAAGGCCTGCACTTGCAAGTATAAATTTGCCATCGCCTTTGATATTAATTATTTTCTTGCCGTTTTCTTCTTTTGTAATACCGTTAATTTCAATTTTTGAGCTTGGAATGTTAAGGTTTGCAAATTCAACGGCTGCCTTTTCAATAACCGAATCCGGCAATGGGTTTTCTTTTAAATAAGCAATTTGGTTATTAACAGATGTCAAAGAATCATTCAGAGTTTCTAAATTATCTTTGTATCCTTTGTTCATATTTTCAAAATCTGCAATAATTCCATCAAGCGAATTTATACCTGCGGTTACATTGTTTATTGCATTTGTTTTAGCTTCATCATTATTTCCTAAAACAATTTTTCCGTTATATAAAGAATATTCATAATCACCGCTTGTTTTTGTTGAAAATTTGCCTTTTGCCGTATTATAAGCAGTTTCAATAGCGCTAACTTTTTTATCAATGTTTTCTTCGCCATTTAATACTTCTTTTGCAACTTCCGTTATGCTTGCCGTATTTTCGGCTCCTGCATCCTGGTTCGGGTTTGCTTTTTCCCAAATTTTATCAAAAAGCTCTTGAGATATTTTATTTTCACCATCACCAACAACCGCAGTTTGAACTTCTGATTTGAATTGGTTTTGAGCATCCGTTACAGAAATTGCATTGTTTATTTCAGATAACAAATTGGTAAGTTCATTAAGTGAAGCTTT
>DVKW01000137.1 GCA_018715855.1 Candidatus Galligastranaerophilus intestinigallinarum | reverse complement strand
AGAAATTCCTGTTGAAATAGTTTTTGTTCCGGCTGATGTTAAAAAAGCGCCAAAGAAAAAATATAAACCGACAGAAGAAATTGCGCTAATGCAGGAACAAATTGACAATTTAAAACAAATGCATTCTTTTTGCGCCTTAAATTTAAAATATACGTTTGAAAATTTTGTTAAAGGGGAAAATTCTAAAGTTGCTTATGACGCCGCCAAAATGGTTTCAGAGGCACCGGGGCAAAAATTTAACCCTCTTTTTATAACAGGTTCCGTTGGGCTTGGCAAAACGCATTTAATGCAGGCAATAGGCCACAATATTTTAAAAAATTTCCCCAAATTAAAAGTAAAATATGCTAAAACAGAAGAATTTACAAACCAATTGGTAGATTCTTGCAGAAACGGAAACGATTCTTATAATGAAATGAGAAAATTTAGGGAACAATACAGAAATGTTGATGTTTTACTTTTAGATGATATTCAATTTGCGGAAGGCAAAAAAAGAACCGAAGAAGAAATTTTTAACACGTTTGATGCGCTTTTCCATGCGGGCAAACAAATTGTTTTTGCATCTGACAGGCCGATTGAAACCTTTGAAAAAACCCCTGACAGATTAAAAAGCAGATATGAATGGGGCTTATCGGTTGAAATTAAACAGCCTTCATTAGACACAAGAATTGAAATCATCAAAAAGCATGCAAAAAGGGCAAATTATGAAATAACCGATGATGTTGCGGAATTTTTAGCCAAAAATTACGCAAAAAATATAAGAGAATTAGAGGGCGCATATAATAAAGTTAGTGCTTATGCTTCAATTCAGGGAATGGAATTAACCGTTGAAAATGCAAAAAATATTTTAGGCTTTAAGGAAAACCAAAAGAAAATAACGGTTGATGAAATTATTAATAAATGCGCCGAATATTTTGGCACAACATCAGACCTTATTAAAGGCAGCCAAAGAACGGGTGAAATAAAATCTGCAAGGCAAGCCGCAATTTATCTTGCAAGGGAAATTTTAGATTTAAGTTTTCCTGCTATTGCTCAAAGTTTCAATAAAAACCATACAACAATTTTATATTCATACGAAAAGTTGAAAAAAGATGCGGAATTAAACGTTTCTCTTAAAGAAAGCTTAGAAAAAATCGAAGAATTAATTAGAAATTAATTTGTACAAATTATTAAAAAAGAGTAGAATTAACCTATGACACTTGAAAATCAAGATACAATTACAGGCGATAATTTAAGACAAAAGACAAGAACAATTCAAAAAAACAAGATGAGAAAAAATAAGGTTTATCTTTCTTTTATGACGATTGTTCTTCTTTTGTGTGTGTTTCAAATTGCATACAGTGCAATTTTAAATACGTCTAAAATTGTTTTTTACAGGGGCAAAATTATTAAAGCAAGAGAATTAAAAGAGGCTGCTCTTCAAAAAAATAAAAGGTTAAAAAACGAGCTTGATAATTTTAATTCTACAAACAGGGTTGAATCTATTGCAAGAAACAACCTCAAAATGGCGGGAGAGAGTGAAGTTTTGGTTATAATTAACACACCCGATGTTGAAGCCAAACCAAAAACAAAAAAAGAAAAATTGATTGAATTTATTAAAAAAAATATTGTAGATAAAGTTATTCACCCAAATCAAGAAACAAACCCCGATTTTATTCTTCCATAAAACAAATTCCCCAAACGTTTTAAGTTCAGGGAATCCATTTTTGTATGATTGAGTTTTCTCTTTCGTTTTTGTAAGCGTTTGGGGTGTGCGCTTATTAAGGGGTATATTATTTTACGGTTGCTAAATTCGGCCTTATTCCAAGCTCCGTACTAACTGCTTTTACTGCACTATGAGCCATAATGCGGCGTTTTTTAGCACCTTGAATAATCATTATTATGTCTTTTGAATTATTTGAAGACGGCATTATTGCTTTTCTTAGCATAGTTCATCCTTAAATCTCATCTATACAATTAGTTACGGATTTTAGAATTAAAACTTAAATCTTTTAATTAAAAAGTTTACAAAATTTAAAAATTTAATTTGCCGCCTTCATAAAGTGCCATTAAATCTGAATAACCGCCTATTCTTTTACCGTTTATTATAATTTGAGGAACGGTAGCTTCACCTTTTATATCAAACTTTTTTTGAAGTTTTCTAAATTCTTCTTCTTCATCTCCATCAAGCTTATATTCAATGTATGGGATGTTTCTTTCGTCAAAAAAAGCTTTGGCTTTTTTACAAAAAGGGCAATAATCAAGCGTGTAGATTTCAATATTCATAGAAAATGTTCCTTATATTCTGTTTAATATAAGTTTTACACTTTCTTTTTCATCATCTGCAATATCCAACTTGATATAATCCTCAAAATATTCTTTAGCTGAAGCCTTATCCCCTCTTGCCAAGAACAAAGTTCCAAGCCTTTTATAAGAATAGGGAAAATTTTCATTCATTGTAATTGCTTTTAGGTGTGCTGAAACCGCCTTATCAGGTTCATCGTTTGCTTCATAAGCACAACCCAAGTTGTAAAAAATAATCGGGCTTTGATGGTGTTCTAAAACCACTTCATAGTTTGCAATTGCGCTGTAGTAATCGCCCATTTCATATTGAAGCCTTGCAAGTTCATAGTTTACTTCAAAATTATCAGGTTCTTCTTCTTCCATTCTGCCCAAAATTTCAAAAGCATCATCAAACCTGCAGTCTGCAATTAATTCTCTTACAAATTCAATTTTATCTATAAAAGGCTGTTTTTGTTCATTTTCTTGAACTTTAGCCTGTTTTTTTTCTTGCTCGTTGTTTTTTTCCATGATTTAATTATAGTATCAAAAGTTAAAAAGGAAAGAATTATATGTCAGGACATTCCAAATGGGCAAACATTAAACATAAAAAAGCAAAAACAGACGCACTTCGTGGTGCAAACTTTGCAAAATTTTCAAGAGAAATTATTATTGCAGCCAAAATGGGCGGGGGAGACCCTCAGGGTAACTTTAGGTTAAGAACCGCAATTGATAAAGCAAAAGCAGGTGGTTTACCGAACGATAACATTAAACGTGCAATTGAAAAAGGCGCAGGGGGTTCTGGCGGCGATAATTATGAAGAATTAACTTATGAAGGTTATTCTGCAGGCGGTGCAGCTATTTTTATTGAAGCTGCAACAGATAACAGAAACAGAACCGCAGGCGATATTAGAAGCTATTTCACAAAATTTGGCGGCAACTTAGGGGCAGATGGCTGTGTTGGCTGGATATTTGAACCTGTCGGCGTTATTACTTTTGATAAAGTAATTGAACCTGAAAATAAAAAAGAAAAGCCAAAAGTTATTGAACTTGATGGAATTTTAGAAGCAAGCCTTGAATTTGAACCGAAAGATGTTTATGAAGAAGAAGATGAAATTAAAGTTGTTACAACAAAAGAAAATCTTCAATCAACAACGGAAGGTTTAGAAAAACTGGGCTATAAAGCAAAAACTGCCGAAAATACAAGAATTCCATCTAATTCAACAGAAATTTCAGACCCTGAAACTGCAAGAAAAGTTCTTCTTTTAATGGAAAAATTGGAAGAACATGACGATGTTCAAAATGTTTATTCAAATTTTGACATCCCTGATGAAATAATGGAAAAAGTGAACATCTAGTGCAGCAAACAAAAGAAAATTTTAAACCAAATTATAAACAGCAGCTTGCCATCGATAAAATCGATGGCGCTGTTATGCTTTTAGCAGGCCCCGGCACAGGCAAAACGTATACTCTTACAAAAAGGGTTGAAAAAATGCTTGAGCTTGGAATTAAGCCCGAAGCTATTTTATGCTTAACCTTTTCAGACGCTGCAACATCTGAAATGCAAACAAGGTTTATAAATAAAATCGGCCCTGAAGCAAGCGGGGTTAATGTTTCAACATACCACAGCTTTTGTATTGATATTATTAAAAGGTTCCCTGAAGTTTTTGAATTTTCAGATAACATTCAAATGGCAGATGATGTTACAAAACAGGCAATTTTAAAAGAATGTATTGACGAATTTGACCAAAAAGAAGGAATTAATTTTCTAAAAGATAAATGGGGCAATAAATATTTTTACATTGGAAATATTTTGGATTCAATTGAGGTTTTAAAAAGGGAAAGAACCACAAAAGAAGAATATTTTGAAAATTTAAAATACGATGATAATTGGGGCGAAAAACTAAGAAATTTATATTTAGAAAAAAAAGAAAGAGAAGAAAAAAACAAGGTTACAAAAAAAATATTAAATGATATTGAAACCTTGGAAAAGAAAATCGGCAAAGCAACTGAACTTTATTCAATTTATGAAATTTATAAAAGAAAATTAAGTGAAAAGAACTTAATAGATTTTGCCGATATGGTTAATCTTGTTGTAGAAAAATTTGAAACGGATGATGACTTTTTATTTAGAGCGCTAAAAGGCGTTGAATACATTTTAGTGGATGAATATCAAGACACAAGCAAAATTCAAAATGAACTTTTATTCAACATTTTAAGAGGAACAAAAAAAGAAAATATTTTTGTTGTAGGCGATGACGATCAGATAATTTATTCCTTCCAAGGGGCAAGAAGCAGCAATTTAGCCGATTTTTTGGAAAAATTTCCAAATACAAGCGTTATTTCATTAAATGAAAACAGGCGCTCAACCCAAACAATTCTTGATTTTTCAGACCTTTTAATAAGCGAAGATAAATTCAGGCTAAAAAGCCACAATAATGAACCTATTGATAAAAAATTAATTGCTAAAAATGATGAAGTTATTAAAAAAGAAGAAAAAATTAAATTAAATGTTTTTCAAGAAACTGTTCAAGAAGACAATTTTATTATTGAAGAAATTGAAAAATTAATTAAAAAAGGCGAAAAATTAAGTGAAATTTCAATAATTTGCAAGAAAAATGACAAACTTGAAGAATATGGAAGATTGTTAAAACAAAAAAATATTCCATTTGTTTTATCAAGGGCAAAAAATGCGCTTTTAATTCCTTCTTTTATAATTTTTTATTCATACTTAAAAATTTTAGAAAATATTTATATAGAACAAGACAAGCTTTTTGCGCTTTTAACAAATGAACCTTTTAAATTTAGCGATGAAATTATTGCTAAAATTTTATATAAGCAAAGAACAACGAATAAAAACTGGCATGAAATTTTGCAAGATGAAAATAATGAAGAATTTAAAAATTCGGTTAATGTTCAAGAATTTCTTAAAATATATAATGAATTAAAATTAAGAAAATCTTATCTGCCTTTAATGCCTTTTTTATATGAAGTTTTAGCTAAAACAGGCATTTTAAAATATTTTTCAAACCTTGAAGACGAAACAAAATTTGAAAATATACAAGCAATTCAAAGATTAATTGATGAAGCAAAATCTTTTTTAATTCTTCACTCTAATGCAAGCTTGAATGAATTTATGGCTCATCTTGATACATACATAAAACAAGGCATTCAAATTAAACTTAAAAAAGATGAATACAAAAAAGAAGCAATCCAGCTTGTAACTTTCCATGGTTCTAAAGGAAGAGAATTTGAATATGTTTTTATTCCAAACTTAACAACCAAAAATTTTGAAGGCGCAACAGCAGGAAATGACAAGCTGCAAATCCCCGTTAAGAAATCTTTGTTTTCTCAAGATAAAGATGAAAATAACGATGCAGAAAACTTAAGGCTTTTATTTGTTGGAATTACAAGGGCAAAATTCGGGCTTTATTTAAGCTATTCAAACGCAACAAATGGGAACACCCAAGCTGCTTCAAAATATATTGCAAATATATTCCCAAATGCCAATATCTATGTTGAACAAAAATTTTATGAAATTGATATGGATTCTAAAATTAATGAAACAATTAAAAATTTAACGGTAGAATTCAGTGAAAATTCATATAAAAAAGAAATTCAAGACAGAGTTAACGAAATTGTTTTAAGCCAATCAAGCTTAAATGAATATTTGGCTTGCCCTTTGTCATATTTCTATTCAAACATTTTAAAAGTTCCTGTTTATGTTGAAGATAAAGATATTTTATCTTACGGTTCTTCAATGCACTTTGCAATAGATTTTATGACAAAAAGCGCTATTAAAAACGGCTTTTGGGGCGAAGCCTTTGATATGATTAATAAATTCAAAGAAAAAATTAACAATATGGAATTTACAACCCCCGAAAAAAGAGAAGAATATGAAAAAAGGGGAATTAAAGCCATTAATGATAATTTCTTAAAATTAATTGAAGCAAACCCAAAAAATATTTTAAAAACAGAATATAAAATGGAACTTGATTTTGAAGGAACTATTTTAAAGGGCTTTGCCGATAGAATTTCAAAAGATAATGAAGGAAATATTTATATTACAGATTTTAAAACAGGAAGCTATAAAAAGGCAAAAGAAGGCACAAAATATTATAACCAATTAAGGTTTTATAAATTTTTATATGAAGAATTAAACCCAAATTCAAAAGTTGCTGAAACTGCTTTGGTTTTTGTTGAAGAAAATTTTGCTACATCAAAACCAACAGATGACATAACAAAAAATGAAGAAATAAAAGAAATTATAAGAAATGCGGTAAAAAATATAAAAAATCTTAATTTTGAACCTGTAAAAAATAAAGATAATTGCAAGTTTTGCAATTATAAACTAATTTGCAATTTGTATAATAAAAATTAAAGGGGCATAAATTTAACCGCTGCCCCATAACTTTAACTAATTATTATCTGCCAAATCAGGCGAAATTTCTTTCATTGCACCAACTATTGCCAAAGAAAGGTCAACCTGTTTTATTTTATCTGTTGAAGCCGCTTTTATTGGAACGCTGTTTGTTACAACAACTTCCTTAATCGGTGCATCGCTTAATTTTTTCATGGCATCGCCGTTAAAAAGCCCGTGGGCGGCGCATACATAAATATCTTTAGCGCCTTTTTTCTTCAACAGTTTTGAAGCTTCCGCAATTGTGCCTGCCGTATCAATAATATCATCAATTAAAACACAGTTTTTGCCTTCAACATCGCCTATCAATTCTTCCGCTGTTGCTTGATTGTGAGCTTTTCTGCTTTTGTACACAACGGCTTTTTCACATTCAAGGGCTTTTGCCAATTTATCCGCCCTTTTTGCGCCGCCTAAATCGGGGCTTACAACAACCAAATCGGGAATTTCTTTTGATTTAATGTAATCTGCCATTAATTGTGTTGATTCAAGGTGAACCACCCTCATATCATTTGAAGCAAACCCTTCAAGCGCCGGAGTGTGCAATTCTGTTGTTATTATTTCATCTACGCCTGCGGTTTTTAATAAGTCCATATTTAATCTTGCTGCAACGGGCTCGCCTTTTTCCGTTCTTTTTTCTTGGCGTGCGTAATCAAAATTGGGCATTATTGCAATCACTCTATCAGCCCCCGCTCTTTTGGCAGCGTCTGCTTTTAAATATGTTTCCATTAAATTATCGTTTACATTGTTTCCGGTTGCAGGCATTAAATAAACATCTTTTCCTCTGATGTCGCCTGCAATGTTTACATAAGTTTCACCGTTTTTAAATTTTTTAACGGTTGTTTCTGTCGGAATAATTCCTGTTTTTTCTTCAATATTGGCTTCTAAATCTGTCGGGTTTGAAGATGGAATAATGCTTGAATTTTGTTTTTGATTGCCTTTAAAACAAAAAATATCCGCGCCTTGAAACTTTGGCACGGACATTGAACTTTTTTTGTTTGTGGGCGCATAACTTTTAGGATGACTAAAAAATGGTCTTTGAACGGCCGCAATCTTCATAAAATATCCTTTCCATTGTTAATGCAAATATTTATTTCATAATTCTATATAGTTTTTTATTATGAGGCAATTTTTGTAAACTTATTAAAAAACAGCCCCGAAATTTTACTGCAAAAGGGGCTGTTTTAAAAAGTTTCAACCGTTTGAGAATAAAATTAATGTTTAATCATTGAATGCCCTGTCATTTCAGACGGTTGTTTAATTCCCATTAAATCTAAAATTGTTGGTGCAATGTCACATAATGCTCCTGTTTCTTTTAGGTTGTATTTTTCACTGTCAACAATAATAAAAGGAACTATATTTGTTGTGTGCGCTGTTTGCGGCGCATTTGTTTGTTCGTTAAACATCCATTCGGCATTGCCGTGGTCTGCTGTTATAATCATTTTAACGCCATTTTTAAGCGCTTTTTCGGCAATTTTACCAACACATTCATCAACTGCAGAGCAAGCCTTAACAGCTGCTTCCATAACGCCTGTGTGGCCAACCATATCAGGGTTTGCAAAGTTTACCAAAATAAAACCGTAATCTTTATTATCAAGAGCTTCAAGCACATTGTCGCAAACCTCATAAGCGCTCATTTCAGGCTTAAGGTCATAGGTTGCAACCTTTGGAGATGCCACCAATTTTCTTGTTTCAAGCTTGTTTGGTTCTTCAACGCCGCCATTAAAGAAAAATGTAATATGAGCATATTTTTCTGTTTCTGCGGTTCTAAATTGTTTAATGTTGTTTGCATCTAAAACTTCGCCTAAAATGTTAACTAATTTTTGAGGTTTAAACGCAACAGGAAGCCCGAATGTTTCATCATATTGGGTCATGCAAACGTAATATAAATTATTCAAAACTTTTTTGCGGTTAAAGCCGTCAAAATCTTTAAATGCAATTGCCCTTGTAATTTCTCTTGCTCTATCGGGGCGGTAATTAAAGAAGATAACCGCATCGTTGTCAGAAATTCTTTTGCCGCCTATGTTAACAGGTTCAACAAATTCATCGGTTTTGCCGTTTTTATAAGAATTTAAAATGGCTTCTTTTGAACTGTCTGCCTTGTTGCCTTCGCCCAAAACTAAGCAATTATAAGCTTTTTCAATTCTTTCCCATCTTTTATCTCTGTCCATTGCCCAATATCTGCCAATTATGCTTGCAATTTTTGGAAGATTATATTTTTTAAGAGTTTCTTCAATTTCAGCTAAAAATGTTTCGGCAGATTCCGGGGGTGTATCTCTGCCATCTAAAAAGGCGTGTACATAAACATCTGATAAACCGTTATCTGCTGCCATTTTAATTAAAGCTTCCAAGTGGTTCATAGCTGAATGCACGCCGCCTGATGAAACAAGGCCATAGATATGAAGAGAAGAATTATTTTTCTTAACGTGGTTAATTGCGTTTAAAAATTCTTCATTTTTAAAGAAATCACCTTCGGCTATTGCTTTATTTATTCTTGTTAATTCCTGATAAACAATTCTTCCTGCGCCAATATTCAAGTGGCCGACTTCCGAATTTCCCATTTGCCCTTCAGGAAGCCCAACATTTAAGCCATCGGCATGGATTGTCGTATGTGACATATTTTTCATAAAGTTATCGTAGTTTGGGGTGTTTGCGCTATAAACGGCGTTATATTTTGTATCGTTTGAAATTCCCCAACCATCTAAAATACAAAGTAAAACTCTATTAGACATAATTTACTCCTAATTAAAATTATTTTCTTTTGAAAATATACCATAAAAATGGTAGAATGTTTTTATGCATAAATATCTTACTTCGTTTTTAAAGAAAAAAGATAAAAAAGCGCCCTTGTCAGATTATAAGACAAGCAGCTTTATGACCTTCCCCGACATTAAAAAAGAAACAAACCATTCTGTTACTTATGAACAAATAAAAGTTTTAGAAGACGCCATTAAAGAATATAACAGGCTTGAAGATGTTAAAAAATTTACAAAAATGGCGCTTTATGAGATTGACAGAGTAACAGAAGAAGACATTTTAGCTGCCATTGAAATTGAAGAAAAAATTAACCAAGATAAAGAATTTGCCGCAAAAAAACTTCTTGAATCAAAAGAACTTTTAGCAGATATTTATGGCGATGATTACGAAGATTTTATATAAAGGCACATTTTTTGTTTCAAAAAGTTTACAATTCAATTAAAAAATTTTTCTATCTTAAAATTTTAAAGAAAAAATATTATAGGCTTGGTTCTTGCAAAGGGTGCGGCAAGTGCTGCGAAAACATTTACGTTAACCACGGCAAAAAAGGCTTTATAAAAAGTGAAGAAGAATTTAACCGTTTAAAATTTTTCCATTCTTTTTATAGGGGCTTAGAATTAATCGGAAGTGATGAACTTGGACTTCTATTCAAATGCAAACATTTAGACCCAATTACAAGAAAATGTAAAATTCATTTTTATAGGCCACCTATTTGCAGAAACTACCCGATGGAAGAAATTTTTAAAATGGGGGGAATTTTAGCCCCTGAATGCGGGTATAAGCTAAAACCAATTGAAAGTTTTGATGAAATTTTAAATAAGCTTTCAAAATAAGGTTATTATGATATTATTTTGTTATGATTAAACCGAAAAAAACATTAGCAAACATTGAACCATATTCAATAGATGAATTTTACACTAAGTTTGACTTAAAACTTGATTCAAACGAAAACGCATACGGGCCATCTGATGCCGTTATTTGCGCAATAAGAAATTTTGAAGTTGATAAAATTAAATTTTACCCTGCTTATGGTGAATTAATTAATAAACTTGCAGCACAAATAGGCGCAAAAAAAGAAAATTTTATTTTAACAAACGGGTGCGATGAAGCGATTAATGCCGTTTTAAATACATATTTAGATGTCGGTGATGAAATTTTATCATTTTCGCCAACTTTTTCTATGCCAATTTTATATACAAATGTAATTGGCGCACAATTCCGTGAAATTCCATATAAAATAAAATGGAATTTTACATATGATGATTACATTCAAAATATTAATAAAGAAACAAAAATTATTTATATAACAAGCCCAAATAACCCGACAGGGGAAATTGTTCCAAGTGAAACGGTTAAAAAATTACTTGAAAATTTTCAAGATAAATTGGTTATTTTAGATTGCACTTATATCAATTTTTCAAAAATTGATAAGATGGAATATTATTCTTTGGTAAAAGAATTTGATAATCTTGTTATTTTAAAATCTTTTTCAAAAGATTTTGCACTTGCAGGGTTTAGGCTTGGCTATATTTATTCAAATGAAAAAATTATTGAACAAATTAAAAAAGTTACATCGCCATACAATGTAAATGCTGCTGCTACAATTGCAGGTTTGGCTGCATTATCTGACCTTGAATATTTTAATAAAACAATTCAAAAAATTAAAAATTCAAGAGATAGGCTTTATGGTGAAATTAAAGCCCTTGGCTTTAATGCAATAAATACTGAAGCAAACTTTATTTTGGTTGATTTTGGCGATAAAAGAGATTTTATCTATCAAAAACTTTTAAATAACAATATAAAAGTTAAATATTTTAAAAGTGGCGAGCTTAAAGGCTACTTTAGAATTACAGCTCCAAGAGAAGAAGATGTTGATACATTTTTAGAAGCTTTAAAAACAAAGCCCTTGCTTGTTTTTGATATGGATGGCGTTTTGTTTGATGTTCAAAATTCTTACAGGGTAGCAATTAAAAAAACATTTGAACATTTTGCAAAAAAAACCATAAGTGATGAAGAAATTCAAGCCGTTAAAAATATGGGCGGCATGTC
>DVKW01000136.1 GCA_018715855.1 Candidatus Galligastranaerophilus intestinigallinarum | reverse complement strand
CTATTATGATTAGATTTACTATGCACCCTGATAAAAAAATATTATACGAAGCCGTTGGGCGAGTATTACGGAAAAAAAGGAAGGCTTTGGGATATAAATTAACTATTTTTGCTTATGAAAATGATATCCCTACAACTTCCTTAACTTCAATAGAGTCTGCTAAAACTGAAGCTTGCTTTTCAAATATATATAAAATTGCCCGTGCATTAAATATGACATTTGAAGAATTCGGCAGGTGTTTAGATAAAGAATTGCCGGAAAACTTTAATTTGCAAGATGATAATTAAAAAAATTGATAACTGTTTGGAAATTAATTAATTAATATCCCATCTTCCGCATGTGTCGCCCCAACGAGCAATTATATTGCCCTTAACATCCGTTATTTTGTGTTCTTTATGAGGCGGTAACGGCTCAATGTCACCTTCAACAATGGATATGACCTCACAATTGTTGGAGCAACCTTTGCATGTACAGGTGATTGAATTAAAGTGCATATCTTTTGTTTGCCAGCCTTTAAATTTTGTTTCTTTGTTTGTGTATTGGTGGTTTTCCATAGCCAACAAAGCAGCGCCGATTGCCCCCATTGTTTGATGATTTGGGAGAACTACTATTTCTGTTTGAAGCGCTTCTTCAAAGGCTTTTACCATGCCTTTGTTTGTTGCAACTCCGCCTTGGAAGGTTATAATCGGTAAAAGTTCTTTTCCTAATGCAAGGTTTGATAAATAATTTCTAACTAAAGCTTGGCACAGGCCATATAATAAATCTTCAACAGGATAACCGAGTTGTTGTTTATGAATCAAATCTGATTCCGCAAAAACGCCGCATCTGCCTGCAATTCTTGCAGGGGAAGAAGATTGAAGCGCAATTGTGCCAAAATCTTCAATTTTAACGTTTAATCTGCCTGCCTGTTGGTCTAAAAAGCTTCCTGTTCCTGCAGCGCAAACGGTGTTCATTGCAAAGTCGGTTACAATGCCGTCTCTTAAAATAATAATTTTAGAATCCTGACCGCCGATTTCTAAAATTGTTTGAACGCCGGGGACAATAATTGAAGCGGCAACCGCATGGGCTGTTATTTCATTTTTAATTATATCAGCCCCGACAAGAGCACCCGCAAGGTTTCTGCCTGAACCTGTCGTTCCGACTTGTGCAACTTCCCATTCGGTTTGGGCTTTTTTAAGAAGTTCGCCTAAACCTTTTTGAACGGCTTTTGTTGGCTGCCCTGCCGTTCTTAACATATAACTTTCGACATATTTGCCGTTTTCATCCACCACTGCAAGCTTTGTTGTAACAGAGCCTACGTCAATACCTAAATAAACTTTCATAATAAGTTTATTTTGTTATAAACAAAATTTATTTTCAATAATTTTTAACAAATAATTCAAAATAGCCAATCGGGTGTTTGCAAACAGGGCAAATATCGGGTGCTTTTTTCCCTATATGGTGATAGCCGCATTTTCTGCATTTCCAAATAACTTCTTCTTCTTTTTTAAAAACTTTACCGTCTAAAATATTATTTATTAATTCTAAATATCTTTTCTCATGTTCAATTTCAACTTTAACTACATTTGAAAAAGCGCTTGAAATTTCATCATACCCTTCTTCTTTTGCAATTTTTGAAAACGAAGGATACAAAAAACTGTTTTCTTCATGCTCGCCTGATGCCGCATTTTGAAGGTTTGTTAGAGTTGAATTTGAAATTCCGATGCCGTATTTTGCATCTTTAATTTCCATTGTATCTGCCTGTTCACCTAAGAAATCATAAAAAATTTTTGCATGCTCTTTTTCGTTTTCGGCGGTTTCCAAAAAGAAACCTGCAATTTGTTCAAAACCTTCTTTTTTTGCGATTTTAGAATAAAATGTATATCTGTTTCTTGCCATTGATTCGCCTGCAAAGGCTTTTAGAAGATTTTCTTTTGTTTTTGAATTTTTATCTAAATTCTTCATTTTTACCTCATTTTTGTTAACATTTATTAACATAAACCATAAAGTTTTTTTCTTCATTGCCGATATTATCTAATAAGGAAGGTTAATCATCAGGAGAAGAAATGACAGACTTTAAAATTGGAAGCTACAGCATTACAAATAAAGAAATTTATGAAGTCTTAAAACAAGAAAATGTTTCCGATGGCATTTTGAGCCAGTTGGATGTGAACGGTGATAAGAAAATTGAAGAAGATGAACTTCAGGAACTTTTGCTTTCAGAAGATGAGAATTCTTCTTCTCAAACAGATGCGCCTGTTGAATTATCTGATGATGTTATGAGCCAAATTGAATATTTGGACGAACAGTATAATGAATTAAAAAGCCAAATGATGGCGCTTACAAGCCAATTGGGAACTGCTTCCGACCTTGAAACTTATCAATCTGTTCAAGGGCAAATTGACCAAGTCAGAAGTTCAATGAGCTCTAACAGAATGAATGTTTATAATTTGCTTGTTGCAGCCGAAAACCAAGCACTTCAACAAACCTATGGAACATCTGCCATGGGAACAACAGGCACTGCGGGTGCAACAACGGGTACGGGCATATCAGGCGGCACAGGTTTTGGAAATACAATTGTATCAATCGCACAATCTTTTGTGGGTAAATTAAATGAAACAGACGGTTCTTACCTGCAAGTTACAGGCGGCAGGGCGGAACCTTGGTGCGCTGATTTTGTTACATACGTTGTAACAAAAGCATGTGAACAAACAGGAAAATCTCTGAATGGGTTTGGTTCGCCAGCTGTTAGAACACTCGCTGCTTGGGGTCAGTCAAACAATTGTTATATAGATGTTGTTGGCAGTTCAAACAGAGCTCAAACTATTGTAAATAATGTTCAACCTGGTGATGTTATGATACAACAAAGCAATGGCGCATCGCATACAGGTATTGTTACCAAGGTTTATTCAGACGGCAGCTTTGACACAATTGAAGGTAACACATCAGACCAATGTCTGGCAAGGCACTATAGCGCAAACGATGCTAAGCTGTCAGGGTTTGTAAAAATTACATAATAAAATTTTATATATGATTTGCGCCAAAAATTTGGCGCTTTTTTTATTTTTAAAAGCTTATAATTTCATTGAACATTTTAATGGCAAAGCTGTCTGTCATGCCTGAAATAAAATCTACAACGGCTTTTTTGTAGTCTTCATAGTTTTCAATGTCATAGATAATTTTATTTATAAATTTTTTATTTTTTCTTTCAGCTTCAGGCGCAACATTTGAATATTTAACAAGCCATTCTCTAAATGTTGAACATAATAATGGGTAATAAATTTCATCACACCTTAATTTAAAAATCGTGTTTTTATTGTCATAATATTCAATTAAAGTTTTTGAAATTGTTTCTATAATTAACTTTGCATAAGCATGGAATGTTGTCAGACGTTTATGATTGTAGATATTTTTATAGTTAAAATCTTTAATCATTTTCATTATTTCAAAATATTCTTTTGAAAAAGTTAAACCGACATCAGGGTTTGAATTTTTACATAAATCTATTGTAAAAAGGTGAACCAAAGTGGATGTATTTATATCGGTTAATTTTTTTTGTCCGAATAAATTTTTAATTATTGCTTCAAATTCAAGCTTTTGTTCTTCGGTTAGAATTTTTTTAGATAAGGCATCTTCAATGTCTCTTCCTAAATATGCAATTTTATCTGAAATTTTAACAACAAGCCCTTCGTATGAATAGCTTTGATATTCATTTGGGGCATTAATTGTTTCTAAATCTATAAATTCATCTCTCGGTTTTAAACCGTTTTCAACAACTTCGCCGCAATGGCAAATAATACCGTCACGAACCGCATAAGTTAAATCCAAGTTTCTTTCATACCCTTCATAATCGGGTAAGGTTTCAATTTTATCAATAAATCTTAGGCTGTTTTTTTCATGCCAGAAAGTTACTCCAAGGTTTAAACTGTTAATAACATCTTGAAGAATTTTTTCGCCCGTATGGCCAAAAGGCGGGTGCCCCAAATCATGGCCTGTTGCAATTGCTCTTGCAAGTTCAGAATTTAACCCCATGCACCTTGCTAAAACCTCTGCGGCAGATGAAACATGATTAACATGTTCAATTCTTGTGCAAATGTGGTCATTGTTTGTGGCAAAGAAAACTTGGGTTTTATGTTTTAGCCTTCTATA
>DVKW01000135.1 GCA_018715855.1 Candidatus Galligastranaerophilus intestinigallinarum | reverse complement strand
AAAAGATGAGCTTGAATCAAGACTTGATAAAATCAGAAACGATTTTTCAAACGCTTCAAATTCATATAACGGCGCAAAAATTGAACTTAACGCTTTAGTTCAAACAAATTTAAAATCTAATGAAGTTTTAGACAATTTGAACAAAAAAATTGCGGAAGTTGAACCTGAAATTAAGGCGCTTAACTCAAAATTAGATAAGCTTGAAGAAAAACACGTTAATATTTTAGATAAAATTTCAAAATTAACTGATGAAATTAAAGAAGTTGAAAAATTTATAGACGAAGGCGAATTAAACAAGCTTAAAGACCTTACAAAAGGCGCTGAAGATGAAATTAAACAAACGGAAAAAAACATTTTAAATGTTGAAAACGAAATTTTAAGAGATGATCAAAACATCATTTTCTATGAAAAAATGATTGAACAAAAAGAAATTGATATTAATAAATTACAGCAGGATAACATTAACTTAAAAGCCGATAAAGAAAAATTTGAAGCTGAAATTAAGCTTTTAGAAAAAGATTTAGCAGCTCTTGAAGCTCAAATAATTGAACTTGGCAAAAATTTAATTGAACTTCAAAACTTAAGACAAAATATTCAAGATGACCTTTTGAAATTCCAAAACAACAGAAACTTAATTCAAAATGAAATTGAAAGAATAACAGAACAAATTGAATCTTCAAAAGCCAGAAGAAATGAAATTGAACCTCAATTTAAAGAAACCCACGAAGAATTAAAAGAAAAAGGGGTTGATATAAATTCAATTCAACCGACTGAAATGTCTGTGGATGACATTACATCCAAAATTCAAAAACTTCAAAAGAAAATGGATGAATTGGGCCTTGTTAATATGAGGGCAATTGAAGCTTATGATGAAGTTATTTCAAAGCAAAACGAGCTTAAAGAAAAACTTGATACATTGGAAAAAGAAAAACAAGAAATTCAAAACAGAATGACAGGCTATGAAAACCTGAAAAAAGAAACCTTCCTAAATACTTTTAATGCAGTAAATAACCATTTTATGGATATATTTGCCAATTTAACCGACGGCACGGGAAGGCTTATTTTAGAAAATCCTGATAATCCTTTCTTGGGTGGTTTAACAATTGAAGGGCAGCAGAAAAATAAGAAAAATCAAAAGTTAGCCGGCATGAGCGGCGGTGAAAAAACCCTGATGGCGCTTTCTTTGGTTTTTGCCGCTCAAAGATATCTTCCTGCGCCTTTTTATGCGCTTGATGAAGTTGATGCGGCTCTTGACGGGTTTAATGTTGAACGTATTGCAAAAATGATTTCAAACCAATCTAAAGACACACAATTTATAGTAATCAGCCAAAGGTCGCAGATGATTGAATCGGCAGACAGAATGATTGGCGTTACTCAAAAAGACAAAGGCGTTACAAAAATAAGCGGCGTTAAGCTTCAAAAAGAACCGGAAAAGGAGGCGGCGCTTGCCGGATAATATATGAATAATGCGGTTAATTTTTACAATGAAAATAAAAACGCAGTTAAGCAATTTTTAGCCGAAAATGGCGGCTATAAAACAATTGACGGCAATTTTGAATATGAAATGATAACATCTTTTTCAAATGCCGCAAAAAGCCCTGTTGATGCTATTGAAATTATTGTTGATATGGCAAAAACGGGAAAAATTGACCCTTGGAATATAGACATTGTAAAGGTTTATGATGAATATATGAAAAAATTGGCTGAACTCAACGCACAAAATAATTTAAAATTTGTCGGCCGTGCGTTTTTGTTTGCCTCAATTTTGCTTAATTTAAAATCTAAAGTTTTAAACGGAATCAGCTTAGCAGATTTTGAACCTGAACCTGAAATTAATGATGATTATATTGATGACCTTATGGATGGTGATTACGAAGCAGAACAGCTAAAATTGCCCTCTAATAACGTTATTTCTTTTGATGAAGTTCTTCAAAGAAGAACAAGCGTTAAATTAACCCGTTCCCGTGCTATTACTTTGAACGATTTAATACGCCATTTGGAATTTTACGAACAACTTGAAAAAAAGAAAACGATTAAAAACCAAATCGAAAGCCACCATAACCGTTCTAAAAATTATTCAAAATTAACCACAACCGATATTTTAGATATGGTTCAGGATGAATACATTGAAGAATTGGTTGATAAAATGGATCAAAACCTGACAAAAATTTTGGAAAGGGAAGAAAAAATAGAACTTTCCAACCTGAAAGTTATCGGTTTTTCAAAGCCTGCAGCCTATATTGCCATTTTATATCTTTGTTCAAGGGGTAAATATGACATTGAACAAAAAGAATTTTACGGCGACCTTTTTGTTAAGCTTCCAAATAAAAATGATGAAAATGTTCAAATTGAGGTTGGTGCCCAATGACAGAAAACCTGAAATCTAAAGTGGAAGCCGTTCTTTTTGTTACTGCAAAAGCCATGCAGCCAATTGAAATATCTGAAATTTTAAAAGTCCCCGTTGAAGATGTTGAATCTGCTCTTTTAGATTTAATGTTTGATTACTCTTCAAGAGATGGTGCACTTGAAATTGACGATGAGGACGGGTATATTCTGCAAGTAAAAGCGGAACATTTGGATATTGTTGAAAAATTATGCCCTGTAGACCTTAAGCCTGCTGTTGTTAAAACATTAACCGTTATTGCACTGAAAGAACCGATAAGACAAACGGAGCTTAAAGAACTAAGGTCAAATGCTTATGAACATATTCAGGAATTAATTGAAAAAGGGCTTATTTCAAGAACCAAAGACAAAAACGGCCGTTCATATAACCTAAAAACTACGCCAAAATTTGCCGAATATTTTAAATTGAAAGGCGATGCCAAAACTCTTGCAAAACTTTTGGATACAACAAAAGAACTTAAAGATATGTAATATTTTTGGCAATTTTTATAAAAAAAATTTTTTTATTTATCTGTCGGAAAATTTGGAGATTTTATGTCGATAGATAAAATTATGATGGTTGGAGTGAACGATATTCCAAAAACAGATTTTGGCTTTGATGGCTTTAAAACAAATGAAACGGATGATACAGCCGTTTTTAATTTAAAATTTGAACCTTCATCTTTTGGCGGAAAAAATTATCACAACAACAATTCAACTTCCATTTTTGATGATTGGGATTCATAATTTTTAATTTTCTTGTGCAAATTTTTCCCTTGGCGTAAAATATATATGATGTCAGGGGGTAGCTTTATGGAACTTGCCAATATAATTAAAAATGTTGAAACAAAAGAAATTTTAAACTATAAAAATGTAGATATTAAGGGAATATCATATAATTCAAACACAATTAAAAGCCATGAAATTTTTGTTTGCTTAAAAGGCGAGCATGTAGATGGGCACAAATTTGCGCAAATGGCTTTTGAAAAAGGTGCTGTTGCAATTATGGCAGAACACCCATTAAACATTGAAATTCCGCAATTAATAGTAGATTCAACTCAACAAAAAATTGCAGATTTAGCTGCCTGCTTTTATCATAACCCTTCAAAATCTTTAAATTTAATCGGCATTACAGGCACAAACGGCAAAACAACCGTAACTCATTTGGTTCAAAAAATCTTTGAACATGAAAACAAAAAATGTGCACTTATCGGAACTTTAGGCTATAAGCTTCAATCTAATTCAGATTATTTGGAAGCAAAGCATACAACACCCCAAGCACCTGAACTTCAGGCAACATTATCAAAAATTTTAGCTTCAGATATAAATAATGTTGTTATGGAAGTTTCATCCCATGCGCTTGAACAATTCAGAGTAAGAAATTGTGAATTCAAAGGCGCTGCTTTTACAAATTTAACTCAAGATCACCTTGATTTTCATATAACAATGGAAAATTATTTTAATGCCAAAGCTAAATTATTTTCCGGGCTTCAAAATGGGGCATATGCAGTTATAAATAATGATGATAAATATGCTAAAAAGTTTATTCAAAAAGTTCCTGAAGGAGTTAATGTTTTAACTTACGGCGTTAAAAACGATTCAAAATTAATGGCAAAAAACATTGTGTTTACATCTCGTGGCGTTTCTTTTGATTGCTGCTACAATAATGAACAAGTTGAAATAAAATTAATGTTAAATGGCATGTTCAGTGTTTACAATGCCCTTTGCGCTATTGGTGTCGGCTTAATGTCCGATATTTCTTTAAAATCTTGTAAAGATGCTCTTGAAGCTACAAAATCTGTTGCAGGTCGTTTTGAAATTGTTCATTCTGACCCTATGGTTATTGTAGATTATGCCCACACACCTGATGGCCTGGAAAATATTCTTCGTGCCGCAAGAGAATTAACCCCCAAAGATGCCGAATTAATTTGCATGTTTGGCTGCGGCGGCGACAGAGATGCAACAAAAAGGCCAAAAATGGGAAATATTGCACAATCTTTAAGCGATAAAATTGTTGTTACATCTGATAACCCAAGGTCTGAAGACCCTCAGCAAATTATAACGGATATTTTATCGGGTTTAAAATTAATTAACCCGAAAACCGTTTTTGTAGAACCTGACAGGCACCTTGCAATTCAACTGTTAAAGAAGATTTCATCCAAAAATGATGTTATTATTCTTGCCGGAAAAGGCCATGAAGATTATCAAATTTTAAAAGACAGAACAATTCACTTTGATGACAGAGAAGAAGTTCAAAAAGTTTTCTCATAATAATTCATTAATTTTGTTAAAACTCTTTTAAAACTTTGATTGTTGTATTAAAATAATCTTGTAACCTTGTTATGGTCGTATTTTTATGCAAAATTCACAAGACAAATTAATAATACAAAGCGGTGTGCCCTTAAAAGGCGAGGTTTCAATTTCGGGCGCAAAGAATGCGGTTTTAAAATTAATGGCCGCTTCGCTTTTGCCTTGTGATATTTCTGTTATAAAGAATGTTCCCGAATTATCTGATGTTGAAATTATGACAGATGTTTTATCGGAACTTGGCGCAATTGTAAACTACGACAAACAAAACGGTGTTTTAACAATAGATTCAAGAAATATTACAAGCTGCGTTGCATCTGATATTTTTGTTTCAAAAATGAGAGCTTCCTTTGTTGTTTTGGGGCCTTTGGTCGGAAGAATGAGAGAAGCTTGTGTTGCAATGCCCGGGGGCTGCCAGATTGGTGAAAGAAGGGTAAACTTTCATATTAAAGGCTTGCAAGCTATGGGCTGCCAGTGCGATATTAAAGATGGCTACGTTTATGCAGTTGCAAAAGAATTAAAAGGTGCTGATATTTGTTTTGATATTCCATCTGTTGGCGCAACGGAAAACATTATGATGGCATCTGTTTTAGCTGATGGTGTTACCGTTATTCAAAATGCTGCTCAAGAGCCTGAAATTGTTGACCTTGCAAACTTTTTAAACGCAATGGGTGCAAAAATAGAAGGGGCAGGCACAAACCAAATTGTAGTAACAGGTGTTAAACAAAATGAACTCCATGGGGTTGAACACGCTACAATTCCCGATAGAATTGAAGCGGGAACTTATATGTCTGCTATTATTGCAACAAGAGGTCATGCTTATATTAAAAATGTTTTTCCGAACCATTTAACTATTTTTACGGGCAAACTTTTGGAGATGGGTGCAAAAATTAAACTTGTTGAACCCCACGTGATGGAAGTTTCAGCAGATAGAAGGCTTGATGCCATGAACTTTATAACTCAGCCATACCCCGGGTTTCCGACAGACCTTCAAGCCCTTGCCATGACACTTTTATCTACTGCAAACGGAATTTCTGTTGTAACTGAAAGTTTATATGAAAATAGATTTATGCACATAAATGAATTATGGCGCATGGGTGCAAATATCAGGCAAAGCAATAACCATGCAATAATTAAAGGTGTTGATTATTTAGTCGGCACAGAAGTTATGTGCACAGACTTAAGAGCAGGCGCAGCATTGGTTGTTGCTGCCCTAATGGCAAAAGGTGAATCTGTTGTAAAGGCGCTACATCATATAGACAGAGGCTATGAAAAGTTTACCGCAAAGTTAAACGGGCTTGGCGCAAAGGTTGTAAGAGTTCCTATCGATTATCAACCTGATGAAAATATATTTAATGAACAAAACGAATTTGTTAATGTAAAGGGTTAGTATGACGGAAGAAAAAAAATATAAAAGATGGTATGATTATGACCCATTGCTTTTGCAGGTGGTTGACCTTTTAAGGGAATACCCCGATGAATTGAAAAACCAAGCTGAAATTTTTTTAAAAAAAGTTGAAGAAAGAGTTTCTAAAGATGCAATAGACAGGTTTTATTCCATTGTAAAGCCCATGATTAAGGGCAACCGTTGGTATGACCATGACCCCACTCTTTCTTTAACAATTGAGCTATTAAGGGTTGTACCAAGAGATATTCAAAGGCAAGCTGCAAACAATTTTATACAAATTTTGCAAACTCACGGCGTAAACGTGGAAAAAGCGGAATAATTTTCTTAAGAAATTTT
>DVKW01000011.1 GCA_018715855.1 Candidatus Galligastranaerophilus intestinigallinarum | reverse complement strand
GTT
The DNA here is from genome assembly GCA_018715855.1 of Candidatus Galligastranaerophilus intestinigallinarum. Taxonomy (GTDB): domain Bacteria; phylum Cyanobacteriota; class Vampirovibrionia; order Gastranaerophilales; family Gastranaerophilaceae; genus Galligastranaerophilus_A; species Galligastranaerophilus_A intestinigallinarum. The sequence continues at coordinate 4,881 of DVKW01000011.1, read as the reverse complement.
ATAGAAAATGTAAGACAAACGGTTATAGATTTTCCAGAATACAACCCGATAAAAACAAATTTACAAAATAAAGACTTCGAACAGGATTTAAACGAAATCTTAAAAGGCTTGCCCGAATTAAGACCAATGATAGGCAAAGTTCAACACCATACTCACGCCTACACTTTAGATAAACATACATTGAAAGTTTTACAAGGCGTTGTTAATAACCCCAAATTTAAAGATTTATCGGAAGAAGATAAGAGAATTTTAACAATAGCTTCCCTTCTTCATGACATTACAAAAGCAGAAGGCGTCAGAGATTTTGTTCACCCCATGGAATCTGCATTTGATGCATATTATATAATTCAAAAAATGAACCTGCCTGAAGAACAGCAATTAAAAATTTATGAACTTATAAAATCTCACAATTGGCTGGATAGATTGAATAACCCCAAAAACACGCCGGATGATATTCAAAGAATTGCTCAAGATATAGCATTTGATTCAAGACACACAAACACGTTTGAACTTGCTAAAATATTATGCGAAGCGGACATGAAGGCAGTTAAAAAAGACAGTTCTTTCTTTGAACACCACAAAAAAACACTTGATAAAATGAGTGCTGCGGTTGATAAATATATAAAAAGAATCCATGAAACTCAAATTATTCTTCCGCAAACAGTTATTCCAAAAGCATCGGAAATTAAAGACGGCGTTATAAAAGAAGCTAATGGAATTAAAAACACCGTTATTTATATGAACGATGCTGCAGAAGATTTAACGCAATACGGTTTTTCACAAGGAACAACAAAAAGCAATTGGAGAGGGCTTGTTCATGCACTTGAAAGAGAAGACCAAATGCAAAAGTTTAATACCTTCTCTATTATAGACACGGAAGCACTTTTAAGTACATCATATATTGATACAAAAGGCTATAAAGTGTTTAGAAAACAAGGCTTAATTTTAGATGTTAACCCAAATGATATCCACGCAGGCTACTGTTCAGATTTTGGAACGGGCTATGGCAAATCAATAGAACTTTTAAAATCGGATTATTTATTCAATGGCCTTAGAAAATCAAAAAATTTGGAAAGAAATGCTTGGCGCTCCGATAGAAGTAAATACAGAGATTATATCTCAGGCCTTATTAAACACAAAATGGGCATTACAGATGAAGAATACATTAAATATATAGAAAAAATTCAAGGCTGCAAATCTTTAACAGATATAGAAAAGGTTGATGACAATTTTGCAAAAGCACTTAGAGAAGTTTTTGAAGAAATGGAATCAACAAAAAGAAGGGGCGGCAGACAATATAATGAAATGCTGGTTTCAAGGCCAAAAATTCAAGGTGTATTTGCTTATGATAAACCATACGAAGCAATTCCCGAATTTTTAAGAAAATATGCCCAAGATAACGACTTGCCGATTATTATTTTTGGTAAAGCAAAATAATTAAATTTTTAGATTGAACTAAATAAATCAGGCCCGCCGTATTTTTTATAAAGTGCATCAACCACTTTTGGGTAAGTTTTGCCTGCAAGCCTTCCTGAAATATATTCTGCAACAAATTCACCCACATTGTTTGTTGCATAATCTGAAACCATTTGAATAATTGGTTTTTCTTCAATTTCAGGTTCATTTTCTGCATAAAAATAAAATGCTTTCGGTGAGTCCATAACATGCAACAGGTGTGCAAATTCGTGAATCATTGGGTTTGTTGCCTTAAAAGAGGGGTGAAGGTTTATTTCTTCTGCCCTTCTTTCTGCAAATTCAAGGTTATCCCAGCAATATAAAGGGTTAAAAGTTATTAATTGCATATGGTCTTCAAAATAAGATTCATCTTTTTCTTTTAAGTCGGGAACTTTTTCTTTCTCAGGGTTATTATAGAAAAATTTAATTGAAAATTCGCCTTGTTGTTCGGGTGCACCCGGAAGCTGGCCAATATATAAGCCTTCAAAGAGTTTTTTGCCTTTTCCTTTATAATTTAATTTTGCAAATTCATCTAAAGCATCTTTCATAAGGTGTGCTTGTTTTAAATCTATAAAATCAACATCAATGCCATATTCAGCTAAAAAGTAACTTTGAGCATTATTAAGCGTTTTAAATTCAACTTTTTCAATTCCACCCGCATTTATTAATTTAGGATGTTTTTTATCTGAATATACGCTTAAAACAGGCTCGCCTTTATATTTTGGGCTATTATTTCTTTTGATATATGTTGTTGAACCCTTTGGCTTTGTTGTTATTTTTTTATATGTAACATCATCCATTCCAAAAAATTGTTCTTCTTCAAGGGCGGAACCATCTTGGAATTTATGAGAGCGCCTAAAGTTTGCATCTTGCATTGCTTCAATATAGCTTAATGATTGATAAGTTTTTTCTTTCTTTTTATCAAAATAAGAAGATGTTAATTCGCCTTCATTAAAATTAAGGCCGACCAATTTATTTTTTTTATTTTTTAATAGAACAAGCCCGCTGTAGCCTTTATTATCTTCAGGGCAAAACGCTTTTCCTTGTTGAATTATAACTTGTTTGTAGCGGTCATTTATTACAATTGATTTAGGGTTATTATAAGAACGATAGCCAAAAACAGGCACCATAACAGAAAGGCCTTTTAATTCGGGGCTATAGCAATCTTCATATTTTGGAATATCGGGTTCGTTTTTTCTTTTTGTAAAACGCTTTGGAATAATTCCTTTAAAATTTATATTTTGAGCTATGGGTGCAATATTCATATTATATTTAAACCTTTTATTTAAAATAAATTTGGCCCTTTATATTTTTCATAAAGTTCATCAACTTGCTTTAGATAATTTTTGCCTGCAAGCCTTCCTGTAATGTATTCTGCAACAAAATCATCCATATTATTTGCGGCATATTCGCTAACTGTTTTTATTAAAGCGGCTTCTTTTTTAGATGGTTTTATCATAGAACATAAATAAAACTGTTTTGGGGAATTTTGAAGGTGCAGATAATGCGCCAATTCGTGGCAAATTGCATGGTAGGGGCTATATTCCGAATGAAAACCTTCCAAATAAGATTCTCTTGCATTTTGTTCCAAATTTTCCCAATCATAATTTTTATTAAATAAAATTTTTGCTTCGTAATTTTCAAAAAATTCTTCATCAAGTTCATTTGGGTCAACATTTGGGTCAAATTCGGTATCATCCGTAAAATATTCAACCGCAAGTTCCCCGTTTTTATCGGGCTTTCTTTCGCATATTCCAATTTCAAGGCCATCAAAAAGTTTTTTGCCTTTTTCTTGATAGTCAAGTTTTGCATATTCATCTATTGCACTTTTTAAAAGGTGAGCTTGTTTTAAATTTATTAATTCGGCTTTGATGCCATATTCATTTAAAAAATAAGCTTTTGCTTCATCAATTGAGCTAAATTCAAATTGTTCTTCGTTAAAATCTGCAGTGATAGCTTTTGAAACATTTTTATTTGTAACTCTTAAAACAGGCTCGCCTTTATATTTTGGGCTACTGTTTTGTTTAATATGAGTTGTTTCACCTTTCGGTTTTGTTGTTATTTTTTTATAAGTAACATCATCCATTCCAAAAAATTGTTCTTCTTCAAGGGCGGAGCCATCTTGAAATTTATGTGAAAAATTGAAACCACTTTCTTTTAGGGCTTCATTTTGGGGCAGATATTCATATTTTTTATATAGGCCATTTCCTTTATAAGAAGCCGTTATTTCACCATTTTTATATTCAAGCCCGATAAGTTCATCTTTTTTGTTTCTAAAAATTGCAAGCCCTGTATATGGCCTTATTCCCCATTCAATGGCACGGCCTTTTTTAATTGTAACTTCTTTTTTTCCTTTGCCTTTGCCTGCAGCTTTAGGGCAAAAGAAAGATTTATAGCCATCTGTTGGCACTTTTACATTTAATTCATTATTTTCTTTATTATGAACTTCCCCAAAGGTTTGAAAATCTTCTTTTTTAGGTTTTTTTGAAAACAAAGAAAACCCTAAAAAGGGGGTGTTGTTTTGTACTTTAGATATATGCATATTTTTATAAAACGTGAAAATAAAAAAATTTAAGCTTTATAAATTCGAATTTAAACATTCAATAAAATTTTTAATACATTCCATAGAAAGGCTGTAATATACGTTTAGCCCGTTTTTTCTGTCTTTTAAAATTCCTGCTTCTTTTAATTTAATCAAACTTTTTGAAATGTGGGCTTGTTCATATTTTTTTAATTTATCAATAATTTCGCAAACGCACTTTTCGCCATCAAGCAAGCATTCCAAAACTTCTAACCTCACAGGGTTTGAAAGCGCTTTAAATATTTTTGCTTTAGTTTCGATTTTATTTTCCATTAGTTGACAATATACCATAAATGGAATATACTTTCAAATGTAATATTCCACTTTTGGAATATAAGGAGAAATTATGTTTATAAATTTTGCAAATTGGTTAGTATATGACGTTTTAGGGCTTTTGCCGGAAACAAATTTTGCATCTGCACTTCATTTTTTTATTTATGATACGGTTAAAATTTTATTTTTGTTGTTTGTTATAATTTCAACAATTGCTTTTTTAAGAAGCTTTGTTGATAACAACAAATTTAAAAAATACATTGAAAAAAAGCCAAAATTTTTAGCACACCTTATGGCATCCATTTTTGGAGCAGTTACACCTTTTTGCTCTTGTTCTTCAATTCCTTTGTTTATTGGCTTTATGGAAGCAAAAATCCCCTTTGGGGTTGCTATGAGTTTTTTAATTACATCCCCTATGATAAATGAAATTGCGATTCTTGTTTTAATTGGGGTTTTAGGGGTAAAAATTACTGTAATTTATGTTTTAGGCGGCATTTTAACAGGCGTTTTCGGCGGAATTCTAATGGAAAAAATGGGCTTTGAAAAATATTTGCAAAATTACATAAAAAAAT
>DVKW01000010.1 GCA_018715855.1 Candidatus Galligastranaerophilus intestinigallinarum | reverse complement strand
AAATAAAAATTTAATTTACAAAAAATTAAGCTGCAAAAAAGCAAATGAAGAATATAATTACATTCCAACAAATGAAATTGAAAACCAAATAAATTGCACAACTTATATTTTAAAAAATTTTAATAACGATGATAAATATTCATCAGGCATAATAACTGCTAATCAAAATGAAATTATTTTCTTTTATTCTAATTTTAACTTGAAAAAATATTGAACAAATTGTGGTATAATTTGGCTTGATGAATAAAGGTATATTAATCTTATGAAAATTTGCGACCTAAAAAGATATGTAACTTTAAATCTTGCGGCATATTTAAGTCTTTATTTTCTTTTTGAATTTGCAGTTATATTTATTGAAATTTATTTTGACCCTCCTAATTTCATTTTTTGCGATATTGTTTGCCTTATCGGGCTTCTTATTCTTTTCTTTATACCTTTTTGTCTTTTAGTTTTGTTTCCTTTGGAATTACTTATTGTTTTTTTGTTGAAAAAATGGTTTCCAAATAAATTTAAAAAAGCAGATGACAAAAGAACAAAATATGATATTTTCTTTACCGTATTAGTGCTTTTTAGCTGTTTCTTTATGTTCTTTTCTTTTATTATTTTTTATTCCATTCTTATTATGTAGCTTATATTTTTATACTAACATATTTAAATTTCGGCAGGTTTTAGAAGGGCGAAAGGTTTATTGCAAGCTGAAATTCGGCTTATTTAAAATTTCAAACAACCGCCATGGTTTAGCATTTTTTGGTTTATATTTAAACAACTTAAAAAAGCTATTTTATATAAACATAATTTTCATAATTGCCGTTTTTATATGTCATAATATAAGTTTTATTCCAATATTTTTCAAAAGGTGAGTTTTTTTCAAATTTTGAATTTGGTCTAATATCAAAAAAACCACCGTTTTTAGTTTGCAAAATATCAATTTCAAGAGCAGGAATAAAATTAAACTCTGAAATTTTAACCCATTCGTTTTTCTTTTTTTGTAAAATAAAACCTCTGCATTCAGACAAACCCAAATTACAATAAGCTTTGTTATAGCCTATTATTTCACTCACACCATCGTTGTTCAGGTCTGTTTCATTAACTTTTGAATAACAAAATGAAGAACCCTCATCACAAAGTTTTTTATATTCTTCCAAAGTTAAATTTTCATTTTTTAAAATGAAGTTTTGAAAAATTTCTTTTGCATGCTTTTTATCGGATGAAAAATCTATTTTTTTATAAACCTTTTGAGCTTGAATATATTCAATGTCTTTTTGAATAATTTTGGCATTTTTGTCTGTTTCTTGTTTATAACCGTTTTCATATTTCAAAAAATAAACTTTGTTTGGTGTCGAATCAATTTTAAAATAGCTTCTATCCTTTGCAGTTACGGCAATATTTTTATAATTTTTCGTTTTATCTTCCAGAATTAAAATTTTAGAACACGGGGCAAAATAAAAACTTGCAATGCTTTTCCATTCATTGTTTTGATTTTGCAAAACAAAACCCCTGCAACCTAAAACATTGCAAAAACAGCTGTTATATCCTATTATTTCTTTTTTTCCGTCATTGTTTAAATCAACCTCATCTGCCCTTATGTAGCAAGAAGAAGGGAATTTTAATAATTCTTTTTTATATTCTTCCAAAGTTAAATTTTCATTTTTTAAAATGAAATTTTGAAAAATTTCTTTTGTAGGCTTTTTATCGGATGAAAAATCTATTTCCTTATAGATATTATATTTTTTGCTATATTCAGCCTGTTTTAATTCCTCTTTTTGAGTATCGCAAAAATTTTTATAAAGCTTTGTTTCATATGATTCTTGCTTTTTTTGTTCATATTTTAAATTGACCGCATACAAACAAACTGCAAACAGAAAAATAACCGACAGACCAACAAATATTTTATTTTTCATTAATAATTAAGCCCTTATACTTTGCTGATTTTTACACAGAAAAAAACCTATTTCAAGAAATTAAGTGTCTTTTATAAAAATATGCTTGCCGTTATCTAAAGTTACCCAATGCCCTTTATCGGTTTCGGGGTTACCAATGTTAAATTTATCTGTCCAATGAGCTTTTTTTGAATTATTTGAAGAATCATCTTTCTTATTGTTATTTTTTTGCTTTTCGCCGCTTCCAAGAATACCTGAATCAAAACCCTCTAAAAAAGCTTTGTGGTTTTCAATGCTCCAGTTTGAACTGTTTGTTTTTTCTTTTTTATCTGTTGGGGTTGAACCTGATTCGCCTTTGAAGCTTTTAATTTTTTTTAATAAATCATAAGCGCGCTCTGCCACCCATTCCTTGCGATAGTCATATTTTCTATCATCATCTGGTTTTGTAATAAGGTCTCCATTTTTCATCCTTACCATAACTTTATGTGCAATTATATCTTCTTGTTTTTCTTTGGGTAGTTTTATAAAATTCAATTCGCCATATTCTTTTTTTATTTCTTTTGCAATTTCTCTGCCTTGATTATTGTTCCAATAATCCATATTTTTTTCATCCTTGGGATTATTTGGCAAATTGCTTTCATGTCCTGCACCAGCTAATGCACTTGAAAATTCCCCCATTTCAAAAACCATTAAAGCCGAGCCAAAAGTATGTTTAAAAGCATCTGCTTCATTATTCCAATATTCATGACCCTTTTTATTGCTGATTTCAAAATCATATATTTGCTGATATTTTCTTGTTGCCTTGACCATTCTGTCATTAAATTCTTCTTGTTTTTCTTTTGATGACATTTCTATTGATGCACTATATTGTTTTTGGCGATTTTCTATATTATTCTTAAATTCTTCCTTGAATTTTTTAAAGCTTTTCATATTTTTCCTTTCTTTGTGCTAGTATATTATAGTGAAATTGTTGCCTTTATATAAAAAAAATAAATTTTTTGTTCTAAGAAAATATTTTTTCGCAAATATTTTAGCTTTGCTTGGGTTGTGTATAATTGCATATATCATCTGCTTTATGTCTGCAGATTTCCCAATGCCTGAACTTTTAACAAATTGTACCGAGCCTGATTGTTATTCGGTATCAGAAACAGAATTGCATTACAGGATATATTTTTTAGTAATTTCTCTTTTAATCTTGGTTTCCGCATTTTTATTATCACTTGAAATTTTAATTCGTTGGATGGCTCAAAAAATAAACCCGAATTTAGAAATACCAAAAGCTGTTAAAATTATTTATAACCTGATTTTTACTTTCGGTATAATAATGTCATTTTTCATACTTTTTTGCCCATTATTTGTGCAATAATAACTCCTTTTAAAGCGCCGTTTTTTGTATATTTTTATACTATCATATTTAAATTTCGGCAAATTTTAAAAGGGCGAAATGCTTATTACAGCAGACTCTTAGCTGTTTATATTTTTATGGTATAATTGCTTTTATGAAAATTAATTTTCCTGATTTGAGAAAATATTTTTTTGCAAACACTTTAGTATTAACCGGCTGTTTTGCTTTTTTTTATATGCTTTTTGACAGTACTAAAAATGAATTTATTTCTAATATGGTTAATATTTTCTTTATAAATTGCATTTTATTGTTTTTATTATTACTTGAAATTTTAATTCGTTGGATGGCTCAAAAAATAAACCCGAATTTAGAAATACCAAAAGCTGTTAAAATTATTTATAACCTGATTTTCATAGTTGGGTTTATAGCTTCATTATGCTTTATATTTTTTTTAGGGTATGTCTTTTTACAATATTCAT
>DVKW01000134.1 GCA_018715855.1 Candidatus Galligastranaerophilus intestinigallinarum | reverse complement strand
TTCTTCTCTTGCTCTATGGTCTCTTAACCTGTTAATTTTTGCAGAAACTTCACTTGGGAAAACAATACCTTCTTTGCTTGCTTCAAACCTTGCTTCAACTTCATTATATTGCGCAAGTGCATCATTATACTTGCTTCTTTCGTCTAAAAGCCTTTGATGTGAAGCTTTTTGTTTTTCATCAAGTTCAGCCAATGTGCTTTCCGGCTTGTTTTGTTTCTTTGCCTTTTTATAGTTCCTTACATCTCTTGATTTAGCGGCTTTTGCAGATGTAAAGGCATCTTGTGCGAGGTTTAATTTAGATTTTGCACCGTTTAATTCGGCTTTAACATCTAAGTGTTTTAGAATTAATAAAAATCTGCTATCGGAATATAATTCATCTTTAAGCTTTCTTAAATCATCAAGCCTGTTTGTAAGAGATTCATATGCACTCATCCAAATTTCTCTTTGTTCTTCGATTGTTTTTGGCTTTTGTTGAATTTCTTCTTCTTGTTGTTCTTCTTCAATTTTTGCTTCTTCCGGCCTTTTTAATTTCAGCGCACCGTTTGTTTCTCTATAAACGGCTTCAATAACATCATCAACATAAGTGTCGTAAAATTCCCAGCCGTCAAAACCTTTGTTTTCAATTAAATCAGAAATTTGATAAATATATTCCTGCAAGTTTTGAGGCATTTCGGGGTGAATTTTAAACCATTCATTATACGGAACATTACCCCTTTTTGAATTACAATCGCCGCAAAGAGGGATATAATTATCTGTGCTGTTTTTGCCGTTTTTAGATTGCGGTCTTATGTGTTCTGTTGTAACCATTGCAGGCAAAACAAGCCTTCTTGCTATATCTTCGTTTGTTCTTCTTTGGTATTTAACAAAAAAAGCATCTTTACTTGTGGCAGAAGTTGGCATGGTTTGTGCAAGGTTAAAAATTTCTTCAGCCGTTGCAGAATCTCTCTGCCCGCAATGGGAACGGAAATATTCAATTTTATCTACAAAATTTTTACGTTTGAAGTGAATGTAATCATCCGAATTATCAATAAGGTTTTCTTCAGCATCTAAAATTTTAGAAAGGCGCTCTCGTTTTTTGGGTGTAAGTTTTTCAGAAAGAGCCCTCATTTGGGCGATAATATTTTTCTGCTGCCCTTCAAGCTGAGCTATACATTCTTTTGCTTCAAGTGCAACCAATTGAGATAAAGTATAATCAGGGTTTTGTTTGGAAGCTTCGATTAAAATATCCGATATTAATTGTTCATTTTTTCTAAAATAAGAAGATTCTTTTTCAAGCTCTTTTTGAAGTTCTGCGCCTGTTTTATCGCTAACTCTCGCAACAAAAGCATTAGATTGTTTTCTTGTCAGCATAACCTGCCCGCAGCAAGGGCATTCAACCCCATATGCAGTTTTTATTTTAAATTTCCCAGGGGAACATTCAATTCCTTTAAATGAAAGCGGCGAGTTTGCAACAAAAAAGTTTTTTGAATATGAAGAAGAATAAATTGAAGTTTTATCAGAGGGCAAAAGAGGCACAGGTAAGCTATCTTCAGCCTTTTTTGAAACGTTTGAATGCTGAGATTGCATGCCTTTAAACGAATAATAGCCAATTGCGCCAATTTTCATAAATTAAATATGCTTTCAAACAAAAGTATGTAATTAATTAAAATACATAAATAAGTTTTTTTGCACAAATTAGCCCTGTTGCTTAATCAAAATTTACGATATTATTCAAAAATAACCACTTGGTTTCTGCCGCTTTCTTTCGCAATGTATAGTGCTTTATCGGCAGCTTGATATAAATTGTTAAAATCTTTCATTTTATCTGGGTCATATAAGCTGACACCAACTGAAATTGTAACGGATATTTCTTTTACGTTTTCAATTTTTAATTCTTCAACATTAATTTTTTTCTTTTCTACCTGTTTTCTTAATCTTTCCGCAACCTTATATGCTTCATTTAGTGTGGTGTTGGGCAGTAAAATTGCAAATTCTTCGCCGCCGTATCTTGAAGCTATATCATATTCTCTTAATTCTTTTTTAATTGTTTTTGCAACCGTTTTAAGCGCCAAATCGCCCGCAGAATGGCCATAGGTGTCATTTACGGATTTAAAGAAATCTATATCTGTCATAATGCAGCATAGGCTTGTATTTTGCCTTTTTGCATTAGATGTTGTTTCAGATAATCTTTGATAAAACATATGGCGGTTATTTAACCCAGTTAGAGCGTCCAATGTGGCATTTTCAAGCGTTTTCATATATTCTTTTGCCTTGTCTACGGTAATGGAAGCTTGAAGGGTTAATTGTTCCATATATTTTATTTCATTTTTGTTTAGGGAATCAATTGTATTATACGCAACAACGGCACCTTGAATTTTTCCCTTTGAAATTAAAGGAAATATGCAGGTTTTACCTTCATCAAAAACCAGGTAATCGGAATTTTTTATTTTTGATAAATATTCAGAAATATTATTAATAGAACATTTATTTGGCCAAATAAGTTTATATTCGTTTTTATGAGTGGCTTTTATGAAGATATAAATTAAATGTTCTTTAATAAAACCGTCTATAATTTCACCCATAATGGGCAAAATATAGCTTAGGTCATATTGAGTTTCAGTTATTTTTGCTATATTCCTTATTGTTTCATAAAATTTTGCACTGTTTGAAACAGTTTCAAAATATTTAAGATGAACAACGGCAAGCGAAATTTGCCTTATTAAAAGCGGTAAGAAATTAAAAAAATCGGGGTTTTCAATGTTTCCGCAAATTTTAACAATGCCTGAAATTTTGCCTTTTTCATAAAGGGGAAAATATATTTCATCATTTTTTTTAATATATGAAGAATTATTTTTTGAAAAATCATCAAAAATTGTTGTTAGTTGGATATTTTTTTCGGAATTTACA
>DVKW01000009.1 GCA_018715855.1 Candidatus Galligastranaerophilus intestinigallinarum | reverse complement strand
GAGCCATACTCCGATGGAGTTGGCGAAAATGAAAAAGCATACGGATGTGAGTCCGTGACGGCGAAACGTTGAGTTTCGGCGGACAGGACGACACTGGACGACGGCGACGTAGAAATTTGCAAAAAGCAAATTTCACAGGAGCTACACCTAAAATTAAATGCCTCGAACCCAAGGGTTCTTCCCTCTCAAAAAATGCTCAATGGTTCGCATTTTTTTCGGCAGAGTCTTCTCGCCAAACTTTTGAAATTTGAGCCATACTCCGACGGAGTTGGCGAAAATAAAAAAGCGTACGGATGTGAGTCCGTGACGGCGAAACGTTGAGTTTCGGCGGACAGGACGACACTGGACGATGGCGACGTAGAAATCTTTGATTTCACAGGAGCAAAACTTTTGAAGTTTGAGCCGTAATTATTTTATGGGGGTCGAAGCCGCGTGAATTTGGTTCGAATCCTACGACAAATCCAAAATCTTTGATTTTGTGATTTGACGGATGCAGTAAGCGTAAAATTTCTTTGGCGAATGCCAAAAGAAATTAAGCGTCTGCCACCATCTCCAGTTTATGACTTTTTATTAAATTTAATAAATCATAAAAGACGGCATTAGCCTTGATTTTTAAGCATTTGACACCGATTTGGATGATTACATTAAAAAATACCCCGATTTCTTCAAAGTAAGACCTTATAAAATTGAAAACTAACAATAAAAGTCATTACTACAGATAAAAGTAAACTTAGCTAAATTTTATATATTTGAAAAATTATTCCACAACATGTTCTTTTGCCATATCAAGAACAGTTTTAATATGGTGGTCGCATAGCGAATAGTAAACGTTTTTGCCGCTTTTTTCCGATATTACAAGCTTTGAACTTCTCAAAAGCTTTAGTTGGTGCGAAACGGCAGATTTTGTCATATTTAATTTTTTTGATATATCATTAACGCACAATTTTCCCTGTTCTAAAACAAGCATTATTTTAATTCTTGTAGAATCGCCCATTAATTTAAAAAATTCTGCCATTTCATATATGGGCATAGAACTTGCATTAATATCAAAATCACTATTATTCATAATAATTTAATTATATTTGAACAGTTGTTCAATTGTCAAATTTTGTAAAGAATTTTATTCAAAATATTGAAGGTTGAATGGTTGTTCAACTATAATATTATTATGGAAACGGAGGCAACTATGCACAACAAACATCACCACCATAATGAAATATCAGAAAAAAATGAAAAAAGGGTGCTTATTGTAATTTTATTTACGCTGGCTGCAATGGTAGCAGAAATTGCTTATGGGTACATTACAAATTCAATGGCCCTTCTTGCAGATGGCTACCATATGGGAACCCACGCTCTTGCTTTGGGTTTAACATATATTGCATACATTCTTATGAGAAAATTTGCAAATTCAGACATATTTGTTAACGGCACCGAAAAAATTGGCACTTTAGCAGGCTATACAAGTTCATTGTTTTTGGGGCTTACGGGCTTATGGATTATTATTGAATCAATTGAGCGCTTTTTAAACCCGCTTTCAATAAAATTTGATGAAGCAATCATTGTTGCTATAATTGGCCTATTTGTTAATGCGGTTAGCATTTTAATTATGGAAACAAAAAATAAAAGCGAAAAACAAGAAAATGATTACAACTATAAAGCTGCATATTACCACATTTTGGCAGATGCAATTACATCAATTCTTGCAATTTTGGCACTTTTAATAGGAAAATTTGCAAACATTTTATTCTTAGATTCAATAATAGGAATCATAGGCGGCATTTTAATTTTAAAATGGGCAATAAATTTAATCAAAAAAACCGTTTCTGCTTTGATAGATATAAAAATAAATAAATAGCCGCAAAAATCACCCTATATTGTATATAAAAATTTGTAACCTCTGTTTAAAATGAAGCATACATTTTTAAGGAGAAATTTTTATGGATATGTTTTGTTTTCAATGCGAACAAACCGCAAAAAACGAAGGGTGCAAAATAAAAGGTGTTTGCGGCAAAAACGCAGATACTGCAAACTTGCAAGATAAATTAATTAATTCACTTGTTGAACTTGCAAATTGCAATGAAAAAACAGAAGGCAACATTAACCTTATTATTGAAGGGCTTTTTGTAACAATCACAAATGTTAATTATGACAATGTTTTTATAGAAGAATTTACAAAAAATGTTAAAAAAAATGTTAAATGCGATTTTGAATTTGATATTAAAACCCTGTGGGAAGAAAAAAACAAAAATATAAGAAGTTTAAAATCTTTAATTTTATTTGGGCTTAAAGGAATTGCAGCATATGCCCACCATGCAAGGGTTTTAGGTTTTAAAAATGATGATGTTGATAATTTCTTTTTTGAAGCCCTTCAAGCAATTTCAAAAAATTTAAAAGAAGATGAACTTTTAAATTTAGTTTTAAAAACAGGGGAAATTAATTTAAAATGCATGGAATTATTAGATATGGCAAATACAAATGTTTTTGGAAACCCCAAACCCAAAAAAGTTTCAATGAAAATAGAAAAAGGCCCTTTTATTGTGGTTTCAGGCCATGACCTTAAAGATTTAGAACTGCTTTTAGAACAAACAAAAGATAAAAACATAAATGTTTACACCCATGGTGAAATGCTTCCTTGCCATGGGTATCCAAACTTAAACAAATACCCCCATTTGAAAGGCAACTTTGGCACAGCTTGGCAAAACCAGCAAAAAGAATTTGAAAACCTGCCAGCGCCTGTTTTATTTACAACAAATTGTATTATGCCCCCAAAAGAAAGCTATATGGATAGAATTTTTACAACATCAACTGTAAGCTACCCAAATTTAGTTCATATTGATGAAAAGAAAGATTTTACCCCCATAATAAATAAAGCGCTTGAATTAAAAGGCTTTAGTGAAGATGTTCAAATGGAAGGAATTAATGGCGGTAAAACTTTAACTGTCGGCTTTTCCCATAATTTTGTTTTAAATATGGCAGATAAAATTATAGAAAATATAAAACAAGGTGCAATTAAGCATATTTTCCTTGTTGGCGGCTGCGATGGGGCAAAGGTGGGCAGAAATTATTATACCAATTTTGTAAAACTTGCCCCCAAAGATTCAATTATTTTAACTCTTGCTTGCGGTAAATTCAGGTTTAATGACCTAGATTTAGGCGAAATTAATGGCATTCCAAGGCTTCTTGATATGGGGCAGTGCAACGATGCATATTCAGCCATAAAAGTTGCAGTTGAGCTTTCAAAAGCTTTTAATTGCAAAGTTAATGAACTTCCCTTATCTTTCATTTTATCTTGGTATGAACAAAAAGCAGTGTGCATTTTATTAACCCTTTTATATTTAGGAATTGAAAACATAAAATTAGGCCCAAGCTTGCCTGCTTTTATTTCACCTGATGTATTGAATATTTTGGTTGATAAATTTAAAATAAAACCTATAACAACACCGGAAAATGACTTAGCGGAAATTATAGGAAATGAGCAAAATAATTAATTTAAAAGAAATTGAATATCTTGATACTATAAATAAAAAACCTGTTTTTGATAATGAGCAAAGTTCCCTGACTTTGCTCTCATTCAAAGCGGGCGTTAAAAGAGACATTCACATTGATGAAAAAGACGAAGTAGCCCAAATTATTGAAGGTGTGGCAGATATTACAATAGGAAAAGAAACCCATAGACTAAAAGAAGGCGAAATGATTATAATGCCTGCAAAAACGCCCCATGGGCTTTTAGCTGTTCAAGATACAAAAATGCTTCTTCTTCGCCCAAAACATGAGCATAAATAAATTTATCTGACTAAATTCAACAAAACATCTTGCGGGTAAACTTCATTAATGTTGCCGTTTGCCCCTGTTATTATGCAAAATTCAATTCTTTCTCCGGCTTGAACATTAAGATCATCAAATGAAAGGGCTATTTCAATTGTGTCTTTATAAGCGTAGCTCACTTTTCTTATAAGTTGAACCTGCCACATGCCGCCATAGCTTGATTTTAAAAGCTGCGGCGGAATTATTTCGTGTTCGTTGAATGAAAATTTTAATTCATAGTTAAATTGGTTTTCTAAAACAGGATACAAGTTTTCAGTTCTTGAAGCTATTCTTACAGGCGACATTAAGCCTTCTGTTTCTTTTTTAAAGTATATGAAAACTTGGTTTTTCACAAAATAAATTGAATTTGCCAAATTATTTTTGTTTAATTCAAATTTTAAATAAATGTTATCATCGTCGTTGCCGTAATAAATGCCTTTTATCGTTTTTTTGGCAGAAAACGTGGGAGAATCGGGCAAGAAAATATACCCTGCATCAACCCATGAATTAACATTCGGGTCAAAAACACCGTCAATTATTGGTGTTATATGGCGCCTTGGCTGCCTTATCGGTTTTCCTATAAT
>DVKW01000133.1 GCA_018715855.1 Candidatus Galligastranaerophilus intestinigallinarum | reverse complement strand
TTTCATTTAAAATAACTGCTGTATTAACATATATAAGACTATCAAAGGGATCATTAAAATAACAAGGTTTAGAAGTGGTTATCAAGTTTTTATATAGAGCATCTATTGAATTACTATCAAATTTTCGGTATCTATATAATTTTTCAGGTTTTAAATTTTGGACGCTTTCTGAAAATACTTTTATTTTGTTGTCTTTAACATCTTTATCTTCATAATTTCTTATAAAAGTATTATCTAGAATTTCTTTAAATTTATCTCTTACGTTTACTAATTCTGTCATAACACAATTAATTATAATACATTTTTCCAATATTGTTTCTCTTTCGACACAATTTATTGATATTAAATCCTTTCAGAGCGATAGATGTTGAAAAGAAAGGATTTACAATATGGATTTAGCATTTGGAACAAAGATTTTAAACCACAAGACAGGTGAAATCGGATTATTAATTAAAACTTGGAAAAACAAGTTTGCCGATGCAGAAATTGATTATGCAACTTGTGTCGATAAGCACGGCAAACGCTACAATATCAAACTTGATGAGATTTTACCGTTGGAGGAAACTGATGATTTTGAAAAATAAATTAACAAGAGAAACCATAGAAATAACTTATCCTGAATTTAGAAAAAAGTTTGTAAAAGAGATAAGTACAGCTTTTGAAAGTTATCGAAGAACACAACTAAATAAATATTCTTATAACTTCAAAGATGATAATTCAATGGAATACAACTTTTATTTTCAATTACAGTGGAATTTCAATCATTTTGGGAATTCTGTCTGGTATATAGAAAGGCTATGAGGGAATAATGAAAAAATATTACTTAGAAGATAAAGAATTTCAATTTCTGTACGCTAAAAGCAAAAGAATTTACCATTCGTTGGTTGTAATAGATCATTTTTGCAGTAACTATAATGAAATAGAAGAAATTGCGAATATATCGGGTATAATTAATTTCATAAAAAATGAAGCAGATATGCTATATTCAAAAATGATTAATTGTGAGCTTGATTAAACCCCGTTCAAAAAGTGTTCAAAAGGCTCTGTATTGAATTTATTTTAAAAATACAAGGATTTTATTATAAAATAAAAATAGCCTGCTTAAATTTGGTTTAAACGAGGCTATTTGATAGAAGGTTTTATACTTCTTGTAATCTTGATATCCTGCGAACTTCATATTCCGGAATTTGGTATTTTTCTCTTATGTCATCTTCGTAATTTATATAAAGGTCATAGAGTTTGTAGTTAAAAAATGATTTGTCGCTATTTAGGCAAGGTATTCTTTTTATGTCTTTATAACTTATTGCAGGAACATAAGATTTATCTGAACCTTGTAACATAAATTCCAAAAGAATATATCTGGTTATAACTTCCGCAAATTTTGGAGCTATCTCCATATATTCTTTAGCAACTGTTTTCATTATTGATTTGATGTAATCTTGAAACGCTTCTTGTTTCTTTACTCTGGCATTATATATATTTATTTGCAGGCTTTTCTTTTTATTATCTACACCTTTAATTAAATCTTGATTAACCTCTATTTCTTCTTCGATTTTCTTTAGTCTTTTGTTAATTTTAGAAACATCTTTCCCTTCTGCAAGTAAAGCAGGACGCTCCTCTTTTAGTTTTACGATTTCATCTTGCAGGGTTTTGATTTTATCTTGTGCTTGCTCCTTTCTTTCATCCATTGCCTTTATTTCGCCAAAAAATTTTCTGCATTCTGAAAATACTCTTTCCATTTTTTCCTTTGCATCTGTCATATAAGCTCCTTTCTTTTACTTTAAATTTCTGTAATTAACACCAAGCTCATAAAATATGAAAATTTCAAAATCTCTGTTATATCTTTCTCCATTTATGAGTCTTGTAATGTATGATTCCGACATTTTTAACTTATTAGATAAAGCTTTTTGAGTAATTCTTTTATATGCCAAGGCTCTTTTAATATTTTCCATTCTTTTTTTAAGAAACATCAGCAAACTCCTTGGTTAAACACTATTCTGTTTAAACTGAATTCGTTTCTCGGAGTAAGTCTTTTAACTTGAAAACTAAAGCTGTTATTTGTAAAACCTCTATTATTTGCATAGCTTAGCACTTGTTTTAATAATGCCATTGTATTTTTAAATCTTCTCGGACTTAAATCCTTTTCTTCGCAATATCTAAAAAAGTCTTTTATAACAGAATCATCAATTTCTTCAGGTCTTTTTGTTTTGAAGTACGGTAAAATATGGTTCTTTAATAATGAGCGATAAGTTTGTATGGTACTTGGAGTGCAAAATTTTGCAGCATATTTTTCAAGAAAATTGTTTATGATTTCATAAAAAGAAAATTTTTCGCTTAGTTCATTATGTGGTACAAAAAATCCGTAATTTTTAGGCTTGTCGGACTTTTCTTTTTTCTCTTTTTCTTTCTGTTTTTGTTTAAATTTATCATATTCGCTTCCTTCAATAAAAGGTTTTACACGTGTTGTTTTAGGCGGTTCAAAGTTCTCAAAATCTTTGATAAAAAGATAACCTTGTGTATCTTTTTTAATCACGTTTTCTGTAATCAATTGTTCAAGAAGTTGGTTTAATTCTTCTTTTGGCATTTCTGCAAGCATAAAAATTTCATTGTAAGTAAAAGCTTTTAATTTTCTTGCAAGATAAATAAGTTTTTTCATTTGTTCTCCTTTCTATTTCAATAAAAACCGCATATCTTTTAAGGTTATAATTGATAAATCATTTGCTTTGGCATAATTTTCGGCTTTATCTATAATTTTAACTATCTG
The DNA here is from genome assembly GCA_018715855.1 of Candidatus Galligastranaerophilus intestinigallinarum. Classification (GTDB taxonomy): domain Bacteria; phylum Cyanobacteriota; class Vampirovibrionia; order Gastranaerophilales; family Gastranaerophilaceae; genus Galligastranaerophilus_A; species Galligastranaerophilus_A intestinigallinarum. Next base: position 8,254 of record DVKW01000133.1, on the reverse strand, counting down.
TCGAAACCTATTTTCCGTATTTTGTATGTGTTCTATAGCAGAATCATCAAATTTAATCTCTGACAACTCATTGATAAGATTTTTTGTATCTTCAATCGGAAATTTTTGAAACTGTAATATCTCGGATAATCTGTCATATAAATGCTTATAGCGTTTTATTTTTTTATCCGCATAACTCATACCAATTAGAATAATAGGCGTATGTGTTCTGTCATGGATATCTCGGAGCATTTCAATTGTTGATTTTTCTTGGGTTAAATAATCAATTTCATCAACAATAATTAATCGTGGTCTTTTAATTAATTCACGTGTTATTTGTTCAAATATGTCCGCTGTTCTATAAAAAGGACTATCGCCGAGTTCTTTTACTATTTCTTCCAGCAGCCATTTTGTTGACATAGATTGTTTTGCACTCACAAATATCGCATCATCTTGGTGATTTGATACCCACCAAATAGCAGCTCGAGTTTTTCCAAGACCTGGCTCTCCATATATTAATGCCATCCCTGGTACACCTTGTGCCCTGTTTTGCAGGTTATTTATGGTGCTGATAAAATTTTTCACGTTCTTTGTATTAACAAATACAGGCTTCATTCTTCTCCTTTCTATAAATTTGTTTATATTCTTCACTTAATTCGTATTCTTTAAACCAAGCGACATCCTTGTCATTTTCAAATCCGTTTTGTAAATGCCATTCGTAGCGTTGGTACTTAAATTCAAAATTTGGTCTGCCATCCGTTGGTTCAGGTTCTATATTTCTTGTTATTTTAGGTTGTTGAACCGTTTCAATTTTAGGTATCTCTTGCCAATCCAATGTTTTAATATTTTGGGATTTAAGATAATTTTTCAGTTCTTTTACGGTTTGTTTTTCCAAACGTTTTTGTTGTCGCAGTTTAAATTTCAATTCTTCCTGATCTTTGATATCTCCTAAATAATTTGCCATAGGGTGAATTGGCATAACTCTTTGAGCTTCGCAAATAAATTCATTTTTAAGCGTATAAATTTTTATTTTTGTTAAATCAGATAAGCTGTATTTAATAATTACTCTGCCTTTTAAACCATATAAACAATCATTATAATAATCGGCTTTTAGGAACCTGATTCCGTTTCTTTGTATATTTTTAATTTCACAACTCAACATTAAATCATCAAGTTTTTCTAAATCAACACCGCAACCTTTTCCTTCTTCAAGAACTTCGCCAATGGTTTTATCTTTTACATTAGGGCATTTAAGGGTGCGGTGAAAATGCATGTATGCTTCTAACATTTGTGACAGTTCTTCTATCGTAGGTATAAATTGAATATGGTGTTCTTTATGGAATTTCTCATTCCTTTTCATATATGCAGGTTGGTCTTTTATTGACGAACCGACAAAAGAAGGTAATAACCTTTCAAACCCGTCTTGCAGTTCTCTGAAAAATCTTTCTATAACCTTTGCTCTTGCATTATAAGGTTGAGCAAAAACTGGTGTAATATCAAGTTTATTAAATAAGCCGTTAATACCGCTTTCGTGTAAATCTCCGGTGAAAAATTTAGCTCGAAAAGCTTTTCCGTTATCCTGATAACAAATTTTAGGAATTTTTCCTAAATTAATAATAGAATTTCTTAAAGCTGAAGATATAGCTTGAGTGTTTTCTTCAATCATAATTTCATAGCCAACTAAAGCTGTTGATTTCCAATCGAGATAACCGATTAAAGTTGGTCTACAAGGTCTTCCCGTAAACGGATTTAAACATTGAACAGATAATCTGTGACCGTCTGCTACTAAAACATCTCCGACTTCTAATTTTGAAATATCTCTTATTATGTATGGTTGAACTTTATCTCTTAAAGCTTTTTGTCCTTCTCTTGCAAGTATCCATTTATCATAATTATTACGTTTAAAATTCTCTGCATATCTTCTGAAATTTCGTTCACTGCTTGGAGATTCCAAACCTTTCTTTTCAAGTATATATTTGGCAAGTTTGGTTGCTTTACCTATATTTGTTTTATTGGGAGTTAATAATAAGGATTTGAAAACTAATTCTTCTTCATGAGTAAGTTGAGGATGAGATTCTTTTTCTCCATAATCATAATTTGGAATAAGTTTTGTATAGTCGTCATTCCCTTTAATAGCTTTATGCCATCTATAAATTGTACCGATAGAGATTTTCCCTAAGATATTAAACAGATAAGAATAAACTTGTCCGTCATTATAAATATCAATAAATTCTTTCCCTGCTTGAGTTTTATTTTTAGAAATTTCCTTATAGTCAATCCATAGATTTGCTAAATCATATCGAGCTAAGGCAATTTGTCGAGCATGAGGAGGTATAATAGAGTTTTTTCTCAAAACGGGTTCCCTATTTTTCTCAATTTCACATTTACTTTTCTCAAAATCGATTAAATTTTGAGTCGTTTCATTTAATGCAGGAACAAATATTTCATACATCAAACCCTTCTTACCGTTGACTTGGCGAACAACATATTTATTATTAGCAACTCCTTTTCTGATAGCACGTGGAGTTACCCCTTGTATTCTTGCAAGTTCATTAACTGTCAACCAGTCTTTCATGTTATTCTCCTATTTTGGTATACAAAATTTGCACCATAAATCATACACAACATTAGCTCGAAAGTCCTTAATATTGGAGTTTTAAAGGTGTTTTATTTAATTTTCGTATCATAGATTTTATTAAACAAATGTAAATGCTTAAGTTGATTTTTAATAAAATTTATGATATATTTTACACAAAGTATAAAACATTAAATAAATTTTGTCAATCGATTAGGTTACCAAATGAACGAAAATGAAAAAATTAAACAAATCAGAAAATCTTTAAATCTTACTCAACAGGAAATTGCAGACAGTATAGGAGTAAGTAAACAATATTTTAGCAGAGTAGAAAACGGAATAACCGAACTTAGTAAAGAAAAAGCTACTATGTTATGTAATAATTACGGAATTTCTCTTGATTGGTTACTTTGCGATAAAGGTGGCATGTTTATAAACGATAATACGATTACAAACAACCTATTGAATGACACCGATAATATACAAGGTGTATCAAGTATATTAGGTGCGTTTTCAACTTACTTGGAAACAGTATTTCCGATTATAGAATCAGAACACCCGAAAGCTTTAATAAGAGATAAAATAAGAGCTACTCAAGAACTTTTCTTTAATGATTTATTTAAAAGTGATAGAGTTTTGAAAACTCGTAAAGAACTAAAAAGTATATTGGAAAAAGATTTTGCGGATAAAGAGAAAGTTTTAAATGCTTATTACAAAGCTTATGTAGAAAGATGTGAAAAAAATAATTAATGTCTGTTTGTCTTGACATTTTAGCTATTTTTTAAATTTTTTCTCGTTTTTTCTTCTGTTCTTCTATATATTTTTGTATTTTTATAGGTAAAATCTGCCTCAAATTGCTATTTTGATTTTTATTTTTACTTGATTATTGACTTCAATTCGGTTCTTAAAATCGGAATGAGTTTGAAATTATAAAGGAACTTAGTTCCGCCTTAAGTTCCCCCTTGACTTATTGTCTTTTATTAGGACTTTTGAAAAATATCCGAATTTAACCGTTATATTTAGATTTTAGGCATAGCAAATTTCAAAATCAAAAATTTTTAAGGACAATGATGACCTAATAAAGTCCAATTTGCTCCTTTTTTGTCAATTTTAAAAATTAGGCTCTATCTTAAACACGTTTTACCATTCAGCCCCTGTTCCCTTATTATCATTGTCCTATTAATTTATAATATATTTTGACATTTAATATGTATTAAATATTATTGTTTTATGAACACAAAACTTTTAAAAACATTCAGGCTGGAAAGGTATATTTTTGGCGCATTAATGGCGCTTTCAATGGTTTTGCTTGCAGAAATCAGCGGTGAAAAAGAAATTATTTTCCCTGAAATTTGCGCACTTACAATTGGCGCTTGGATTTCAGAGCAACAACCATGGAAAGTAAATAAAAGAAGAATATTTTTCTTAATGTCAATTTCTGCATTATTTGGCGTTTTGGTTGTAAAATTTTTACCTGTTCCTTTAATTTTTCAGGTTTGCGCTTGTTTTGCTTTTACGGGGTTAATTTTAACTATATTCAAAACAAATTTTATTCCCATAATTTCAGCTTGTATTCTTCCCGTTTACCTTAAAACCACAAGCTTTATATATCCGATTTCTGTTATGATAATGGCATTAATTATAATTTTTGCGCAGTGGATAATGGAAAAAGGGCATATGCGCCCCGTGAATAAATTTGAACCTGTTAATTTTAATTTAAAAACCCAAATAATAAAATGGTCAAAATTGCTTCTTGTTTTTGGCTTAATTGCGCTTATTCCATTCAAGGTTCATCAAATATATTTTCTGGCACCCCCTTTAATTGTAATGTTTACGGAACTTTCAAACCCAAAAAGCCCCGCAAGAAAAAAACCCTTTTATATTGCTTTATTAATGGCATTTGCCGCTTTTCTTGGAAGTTTGTTCAGGCTTATTTTTAATGTTTATTTTAACTTGCCTTTGTCTTTTTGCACATTAATAGCGTGTGTGGTTTTGTTTTTTGCATTGAATAAAATTAAAATTAACTTTCCGCCGGCAGGCGCTATTTTGTTAATTCCCATGATTTTAAACAAAAACCTGCTTTTAACTTTTCCGCTTGAAGTTTTAATCGGCTCTTTTATATTGGCCTATAGCGCAATGTTTTTATTCAAAGAAAAAGAAGAAAAGGTTTAATTTATGCAAAAAATTGAAATTTTATTTGGTGATATTACAAAATTAAAAGTTGATGCTATTGTAAATGCTGCAAATAAAACTCTTTTAGGGGGCGGCGGTGTGGATGGCGCAATTCATAGGGCAGCAGGAAAAGGCCTTTTAGAAGAATGCAAAACCTTAAATGGGTGTGAAGTTGGCCATTCCAAAATAACAAAAGGGTATAATTTGCCTGCAAAATTTGTAATTCATACAGTTGGGCCAATTTATTCAAACGGCAAAAGAAACGAAGATGAACTTTTAAAAAGCTGCTATTTAACCTCTTTAAATCTTGCCGTTCAAAATAATATTAAAACAATTGCATTCCCTGCAATTTCTTGCGGAATATACCGTTTCCCAATAGATAGAGCCGCAAAAATTGCCGTTGAAACGGTTAAAAATTTTTTAGCCAAAAATAACCAAATAGAAAAAGTTATTTTTGTTGATATAAATGAAAAAGTTATTGATGAATATAAAAAAATAATTAATTCCAAGTTATAATTTTGTAACAAAGATTAAATCTTTTTATCTTTTTTGCCGTTATGTTTATTAGAAAACAGGAAGGGTGTAATTGTGTCTGAAAATTTGAATATAAACGGCTATATTTGCGCAAACAGTGAAATATATAACATTTTAAAATCGGAAAATGTTTCAAGTGCAGATTTAAAAAAACTGGATAAAAATTCAGATAATAAAATTTCGGAAGATGATTTTGCAGAATTTACAGGCGAAGAAGAAGAAACAACATACAGTTCTAATCCGCAAATTGCTTCTTTAGAATTTCAACAGGAAACAGAAGAAAAAAACATTGAAAAATTTCAAAGAAGAATTAACGATTTAATGGTGTTAAAAAATAAAACAAGAGTTAATATCGCAGGTGTTTCAGAAGATGAAACAAAAAATTCGCTTCTTTCAAAATTAGATAGCATTCAAAGTGAAATCGATGAATATAATTCAAAAATTATTCAATGTTTGGAAAATATAGGAAATATTGCATCTTCAATTATTCAGCTTAAAACCCAAGCTGCAAATTCTTCATCAGGAAATACATCTAACTTGTATTCACCTGCTATTAGCAATGCAAGCGGGGCTTCATCTTTAAGCAGCGGCCAAACAACCGCATTAAACGTTCAGGCAGGTTCAGGCGCAGAACTTGCCGCAGTTGATGGCGACCTTTCAATTTGTTTGGACAGAGTTGCAAGCAGCCTTGGAACTTCAAGGCAAGGAGCGGCAGATTACATTACAACGCTTTGTAATACCGTAGGAAAAGGCTATTTTGACCCTAAAGTTATTTTATCTCAAATTTTTTCCGAATCATCAGGCATTCAATCTTGTTCAACAACTGCAACTTCGGATTTTGTGGGGTTGGGGCAAATGTCTGAAGTTGCCGTTCAAGAAGTAAACAACCAATTTGGAACGAATTTTACATTTAATGATATGAATGATGCCGCTAAAAACTTGGAAGCAATGGTTTATTTAATGACGTATCAATATGAAAGATACGGTAACAACTTAGGGGCAGCAATAACTGCATATAACGTGGGGCATTTTTCAGGAACCGTAAACGGCTACGCTCAAAAAATTCTATCAAGAGTATAAACCTTTTTATTTACTTCTTTAAAATTTATGTGTTAGCATAAATATAACAGGGGGGTAAATTTATGAAGGTTTTATTGTTTAACGGAAGCTCAAATGCAAACGGCTGCACATATACTGCACTTTTAGAAGCAGCAAATGCGCTTAATAAAGAAGGCGTTGAAACAGAGATAATTCAAGTGGGAAAAGGCGCAATAAGAGATTGCATAGGTTGTTCAGGCTGCAGAAAAAACGGCGGCAAGTGCATTTTTGATGATGACATTGTAAATATTGCAATAGAAAAAGCAAAAGAAGCAGACGGGTTTATTTTTGGCTCTCCCGTTTATTATGCGCACCCTTCAGGCAGAATTTTATCTTTTATGGATAGAATTTTTTATGCAAATTCAACAGCTTTTAAATACAAACCTGCTGCTGCAATAGTTTCTGCAAGAAGAGCGGGCACAACAGCTTCAATAGATGCAATGACAAAACATTTCACAATAAACAATATGCCCGTTGTTTCATCAAATTATTGGCCAATGGTGCATGGCAGGCAAAATACGCCCGATGATGTTAAGCAAGATATAGAAGGCTTGCAGATTATGAGAATTTTGGGGCAGAATATGGCTTGGCTTTTAAAATGTATTGAACTTGGAAAAGAAAAAGGAATTACGCCACAAAATTCGGAAGATAAAACTTACACAAATTTTATAAGATAAAACTTTATAAATAAATTATCTTAAATTATAATTTTTTATGATTATTAAACAAGGAAAAAAAGATGAACATTAACGAAAACTATTTGAATTTGGAAGAAAGCTACCTTTTTTCAACAGTTGCAAAAAAGGTGAATGAATTTATTCAAAATAACCCCGATAAAAAGGTGATAAGGCTTGGAATAGGCGATGTTACGCTTCCTTTGTGCAAGGTTGTAATTGAAGCTATGCACAAAGCTGTTGATGAAATGGCAAAAAAAGAAACATTCAGAGGCTATGGCCCCGAACAAGGCTATGACTTTTTAAGAGAAAAAGTTCAAGGTTATTATAAAAAAAGAAATGTTGAACTTGAACTTGATGAAATTTTTATATCAGACGGCGCTAAAAGCGACCTTGGAAACATTTTGGATATTTTTTCAAAAGATAATGTTATTTTAGTTCCGGACCCTGTTTACCCTGTTTATGTTGATACAAACATTATGGCAGGCAGAAAAGTTATTTTTGCAAATGCAAACGAAGAAAACGGCTTTTTGCCATTGCCAGATAACAATCAAAAAGCAGATATTATTTATATTTGTTCGCCAAATAACCCGACAGGGGCTGTTTATAACAGGGAACAGTTAAAAAAATGGGTTGATTATGCAATTAAAAATAATGCAATTATTTTATTTGATGCTGCTTATGAATGCTTTATATCGGATGAAAGCCTTCCAAGAAGCATTTTTGAAATTGAAGGCGCTAAAAATTGCGCAATAGAATTTTGTTCACTGTCAAAAACAGCAGGCTTCACGGGCACAAGGTGCGGTTATACTATTGTTCCAAAACTTTTGGGCAAATTAAACAAATTCTGGTTAAGGCGCCAAACAACAAAATTTAATGGCGTTCCATATATAATTCAAAGGGGCGCTGAAGCTGTATTTACTGAAAACGGCCAAAAAGAAATTAAAGAAAACATTAATTACTACAAAGAAAATGCAAAAGTTATTTCTGAAACGCTTGATAGGTGCAATATCTGGCATGTGGGCGGCAAGCATTCACCCTACATTTGGTTAAAATGCCCGAATAATATGAAATCTTGGGAATTTTTTGACCTTCTTCTTGAAAAAATTCAAGTGGTGGGCACCCCGGGGTCAGGTTTTGGCAAAAACGGCGAAGGCTTTTTCAGGTTAACTTCATTTGGTTCAAAAGAAAACACAATTGAAGCTATGAAAAGGTTTGAAGA
>DVKW01000132.1 GCA_018715855.1 Candidatus Galligastranaerophilus intestinigallinarum | reverse complement strand
AATTTTTCTAAAACTCTATTTTGCATTTCTTTCATTAATTTTAAATAATCAAGGCTTGTTGCGTTGTTAAAATTAATAATAAAGTTTGCATGCCTGAAATAAACCATAGCACCGCCTATTGGGCAGCTTTTTAAATTGCACATATCTAATAATTGCCCTGCGGAATAATTATTTTCATTAACAGGGTTTTTAAAAACACAGCCAATGTTTGGGTCTTTTAAGCTTGGTTGAAATTCTTTTCTTTTTTCAACATTATCTCTCATTAAACTTTCAATAGAGGTGTAATCATCGCCATATAAAAGTTCAAATTTGGCAGATAGCAAAATGTATCTGTCTTGGTTTTTTAGGGCCGAATTTCTGTAGGTAAAATTCATATCTTCTTTTGAAAAAGTTTTTATTTTATCTTCAATTGAATCATACACTTCAGCAGAGATAAAATAATCCGAAACGGCCTGAGTATTAGCGCCTGCATTCATACAAACAGCACCCCCCAATGATGCAGGCAGAGCCGAGAAAAATTCAAACCCGTGGAGTTTTAATTCTAATGCCATTTCAGCAAGTTTACTTACAGGCACGCCTGCTTCCGCTTCAATTAAAGGCGGTTCGATATCAACTTTATTCAAATGTTTTGTAATAATTACAGGGCGTTTAATTCCATATGATGATAATAAAAGGTTAGAGCCTTTGCCTATAATAACAGGGTTATCCAAATTTGATAACAAAAGAACAAATTCATCTTTAGTAGATGGAAAATAAACATCATCTGCAACAGATGAAACCCTTAAAGTATTATAGGGTAATAAATCAAAATTTTCTTTATGTTCAATTTCATTTGCCTGTTTCATATATACCCCCCAATAAATGCCCGATTTTTGTAACATCGCCTGCGCCTATTGTTAAAATAAAATCGTCTTTTTTAATGTATTTTGAAATTTCTTCTGCAGCTTCATTCATACTGCCTTTAATATATTTTACACATTTATGTTTAATTGTTTCACTGAATTTTTCGCTGTTAAATTCAGGGTCAAATTTATCTCCTGCAGAAAATGTTTCAACCACAAATAAAATATCTGCCAAATCAAACGAATTTAAAAATTCATTCCAAAGAGCTTTTAATCTTGTGTATCTGTGGGGTTGAAAAATTGCAACAATTCTTTTATTTTCCGCTTGTTTTTTTGCAGATGAAAGCGTTGCTTTTATTTCTGTCGGGTGGTGTGCGTAATCATCAATAATTTTAATGTCCGAATTTGAAAAAACCGTTTCAAAACGCCTTTTTGCGCCTTGAAATTCTGATAACGGCTTTTTAATTTCATCCGAATTAAACCCTAATTCCATTAAAACAGCGATTACGGAAAGAGAATTTATAACATTATGAACCCCCAACAACCCTGTTTTAATTTCGCCTTTTAATTCGCCTTTATAATAAAGTTTATATGAATTATAAGTTGGGTTTAGTTCAATATCAGATGCAAAATAATCTGCAGAATTATCTTTTATTGAATATGTTATTAAATTTTTTGAATTTATTGAATTTAGAAAATGTTTGTTCCCTTCATCATCTATATTAATAAAAATTTTAGATGTCGGTTTTAAGTTTTCAAAAAATTTATGAAATTGGTTTAAAAGGTCTTTTTCGCCATTTTTATAAAAATCAAAATGGTCGGGTTCTAAATTGTTAATTACAATGTAATCGGGTTTATATTTAACAATTGTGCCATCGGATTCATCTAATTCGGCTACAAAAATTTTACTGTCAGGGTATGCATTTGCATTTGTGTCTAAACCTGAAATAATTCCCCCTGAAGCATAAGCGGGGTGTGCATTAATTTTTTCCAAAATGTAAGAACAAAGGCTTGTTGTTGTTGTTTTGCCGTGGGTGCCTGAAAAACCGATGAAGGTTTCATATTGTTCAGATATTAATTTTAAAACATCAGACCTATGCAATAAAGGAAGATTAAGCCTTTTTGCTTCAATAAATTCGGGGTTATCTTCTTTAATTGCACTTGATAAAACAACAATTTGATTTTCTTTTATATTTTCTTTTTTCTGTCCTATTGAGATTTTAACGCCCAACTCTTGAAGCGCTTTTGTATATTTTGATTCAACAATATCAGACCCTGAAACATTGAACCCTTTAATTGCAAGAATTTTAGCCAGTGCACTTTGGCCTACTCCGCCAATTGCAATAAAGTGATAGCATTTATTTTTATTATCGGTTTCCATTTTCTATATTAATTCTCCGCACCCTTTTTGAATAACGCCATGCTGCGTTTTGCCCCAGTCCATGGTTCTTTTTGTGAAAATAATTTTAAACACAATGAACATAACAATAGGAAACCAAATTGTAATAAAATATCCTGATGTTATTATTGCCTGAATGATAGCTTTAAAGGTTGTATAGTGGCTGTATTTTCTGAAGCTGTAAATAAGGCCTGATGTGAAAAATAAGCCAACAACAACAATTAAAATTGCGCTTGATAAAATATAATTTTCTTGCCCTTTAACAAAATGGAACGCTTGAACAATAATTTCTATAATAAGCCAAGCGGGAAGCAAAAATTCGCTGATATAGGCAATTAAATCAAAACCTACTCTTAAGGACATATCTTTTGTAAATAAAACATCCCAAATATATTCAAGATAGCGCCTGATAGACCCTTCCACCCAGCGCCTTCTTTGTCTGACTAAAGCAGAAAATGTTACAACGCCTTCTTCATAAACAATTGCATCTTGAACAAACCTTATATCCCAACCTTTAATATGAAGCCTTGTTGACATATCAAGGTCATCTGTAATTGTTTCATTGTTCCAGCCGCCAATATCAACAAGGGCATTTTTTTTGATTAATTCACCGTTTCCTCTTAATTCAACCGCCCCTTTAACTGCATCTCTGCCCACTTGCAGGTGAGTATCCATAACGTATTCATTGTATTGGCAAGCTGTTAAAAAGTTTTGATTAGCGTTTATGATAACTTTTCTTGCCTGAATTGCGCCAACATCATCCCCTTCATATTTTGTTAAAAGAAGCTTTATAAAATCGGGTTTAATTTTGGCATCGGCGTCAAAAACAAGGTAAGCTTCACCTTTTGCAAGTTTAATGGCATCATTCAAAACGGCCGATTTCCCGGGGTATGCGCTTTTATCTCTGATTAAAGCTTTTACTTTGTCATATTTTTTTTCTAATTCTAAAACGGCATCTTTGGTGTCATCAGTTGAACGGTCATCAATTACAATTATTTCATAATTTTCATAATCAACATTTAAAATGTTTTCAACCGTTTCTTTTATAACAACCGCTTCATTATGGCATGGAATTAAAATGCTTATAAATGGTGCCAAATTTTCATTATATACAACAGGGTTTTTTCTTAGTTTTCTTTTTTGATGTTTTACTGCAATATACATATAGACCATATATAAAGCCATAAACATCACAAGAAAAATTATAGCCCAAGTAGTATTAAAGTAATTTTGAAATATTATCAAGAATGCCAAAAGAAAGCATAGAATAGATAATAATGTTACTCTGTCTTTCATGTACTCCCCAACATAAAAGTTTTGATAACAAAAATTTTACCATAAATAACAAATAATTAAGCTATTATTACAAATATTTAAAAAGCGCCCCATTAATTTTGGGGCGCAATTTTAAAATTATTGTTCAACGGGCGCTGTTGAATTTTTCAAATTAGTGAAATCTTGCGCCGTATTTTTTTTGATTGTTTCAATGTCTTCTTCTTTTTGTCTTAAAATGTTTTGAACACCTTCTCTTTGAGTTTGAATTGTGTTTTTTAATTCTTCTTTTTTCGCATCATTTTCTTTTTGAATTTCTTCTCTTTTAACTGCGTTTATTTCTTGTTCTTTTTCAAATTGTTCTTTTGTTGTGTCAATTTTTTCTTTAATTTCAGCCCTTTTTGTTTCAACTGCTTTTTTATTTGCGGCTTTTTGCTTTTGAATTGCGTTTTTTCTTGCTTCTTCTTTAATTTTTGCCTTGTCTATAGCATCTGTTATGGGAACAAATTCTTTTGTTTGAATAACTTCATTTCCTTCAATGGGCGCAACTTTAATGGGTGTCGCAGCTTCAATCGGGGTGGTTTTTGCAGGCGTTAGAGCGGCATTATTTGTTGCGGCATTTTCTTGTGCCAAAACAGGTGCAGCTATAACAAGCAATGAAGCCAATAATAAATTTCTTTTCATACACATCCTCCCAAAATAATAAAAACCAAAAAATGGGCTTGGTGGGACTCGAACCCACGACCAAAAGATTAAGAGTCTCCTGCGCTACCAACTGCGCCACAAGCCCACATTTCAAAGTGCCTTTTGTTTTCAATTGAATTATACAATAAAAAAGGCTTTAAGAAAAGAAAAAACAAAAAATTATAAATCTTCTTTAATTTTTTCCAAATTTTGCTTAATTATTTTTTTTAAGTCGTTTGTTATTATAATATCGGGGTTTTGAACAACAAAATCATCCAAAAGCATGTTTGCATATTGAATATTTCCTTGTTCGGATAAAATTAATGCTGCTGGAATTACATTAAAAATGTTTTTATCTTTGTTTGACAGAAAATATTCTTTTTTTTGGTTCATAACGCCTGTTAATTTGTAAGCTTTAATTAAATTTTGATAATATTCAAGCTTCATGCAATCTTTTAAAATTGCTTCTTCAAAAGAAATTTGCGCCATTTTGGAAAAATCATCCCACCCTTGCAGGGGAAGCCCGTTTTTTACCTGAATTTCCCCCAATAAAAGATAAACTTTTCCCAAATTGTTAAAATAAGTGGCAGTTGTTTGGCTATCAGGGTTTATTCCTATTGCAATTCTATATTCTTTAATTGCCGCAAAATAATCTTTATCGTTATAATAAAAAGTGCCCATGTTGTTGTGATATTGTGCAGCATTTTGTGCATCAACGGTTTCAACTATTGATGCTTTGTGCAGGTCTGCATAGGATGGAATACAGACAAGGCAAAATAAAATTGAGAGAATAATTTTAAAGTGCAATTTCAAGGTTTTCCTTTGAAAAATTAAAATCGACCGTCATATTTTGAAAATCTTTATCCAGCATATCTAATATATTATCATCATAAGTTGGGTCATAATGGAAGAAATATAATTTTTTGGCTTTTGCAAGTTTTGCCGTTTCTATTGCCATATTAAAGGTTGAATGCCCGTAACCTTGTTTTGGCATGATTGGCGAAATGTAATCTTGATGGGTATATTGGGCATCATGGATTAAAAGGTCGCATCCGTATGCAAATTCAATAAATTTTTTATCCGACCCTACGTAGCATTCTTTATCTGTTGCATATACAAGGGTTTTTCCCTTGTATTGAATTTTTATGCAAAGTGAACCGTTTTTAGGGTGTGCTGTTGTCTTATATGATGTTATTATAATGTCGTTTTCGCTAAAGTCATTATTTTTGCAATCTGCTGCGTTCAATAAAATATGTTCGTTATTTTCTTTAATAATAAGAACTTGCCTTTGGCTGTATGAATTTATATTGATATTCCCTTGAATTTCTTCCAGAGAAACAGGAAAACCCTTATCAAAAAGAAGAGTTGATAAGGTATCTTTTAATTTTTCTTTTCCCGTATCGGGGCCAAAAACTTCAAGTTCCGTTGTTTTTATAAAAATTGGAGAAAAAAACGGAAGCCCTTGAATGTGGTCTTGGTGAATATGGCTTATTAAAACGGTTGCTTTTACAGGTGTTCTTTCATCGGTTGAATTGCCTGATAAAATGTGGTCTCTTGTTAAATTTTCGCCAAGCTCAATAATTCCTGTGCCTGCATCTAAAATAATGAGCCTGTCTCTGACATTTACTTCAACACAAGAAGTGTTTCCGCCATATTTTAAGTGGCTGAATTTTGCTGTTGGATATGAACCTCTAACGCCTCTGAATTTAACTTTAAAATCCAACTTTAATTTGCCCCTTCTTCTTTTAATCTTTTCTTTTCTTCTTTTTCAGCTTTTTTGGCTTCTTTAATTGCTTTTCTATAAGCCTTATCCGCTTGTTTTGCAGCTTCTCTTTGTGCTTTTTCTTCCGCTTTTTTAGCTTTAATTAAGGCTTTTTGTTCGGCTTTTTCTTCTTTTGTTAATTTTGGTTTTGGAACATAGCCTTTTCTTATCATAATTTCATTATTTTTATCGGATGGTTTACCGCTAAAAACAGCAGATGCAATTAAACCGGATTTGCTTAATTCCTGAATGTCTTTTAATTTTGTTTCATGGAAATTAAAAGTAAAAATTACTCTATCGTTATAGTTTGTGATATTAACCGTTCTAAAAGCGTTTGGATATGTAACTAAAGACGGAGTTGCAACAAAAATTACATTTCCTTTTCTTTCAATTCTTGCGGCATGGTAATGCCCTGCAAAAATTGCAATGGGAACTTTTTCGTATTTTTTTAATATAGCTAAATAGTTTTCTGCATTAATAAGTTTATGGTCTTCCGATTTAAAGGGTTCAACAACGGGGTGGTGTTGAAAAATCAAAATTACTTTATCTTGGTTTGCATTTATTTCATTATCTAAAAAATTAAGCTGTTCTTCAGATAGCATTCCGTTTGAATTTTCAATGCCGATTGTCGTATCTAAAACAATAACCCTGAAATCTTTAGCAGGCGAATATGCAAAATAAAGATTATCATAATTTTGATAAGGGTTTGCCATTCTTAAAATTTGGTAAACCACTTCTTTATTCATATAATTTGGGTTTTCCCCCGACATTGAACTGTCGTGGTTTCCTAAAACCAAAATAGATGGGTAATTTAGCTTTTGCAACAGGGTAAAGAAATCTTTATATAATTCTTTTGTGGGTTCATTTGCCATATCGCCCGTGAACACAACAAAATCAAGCCCTTTAATTTTGTTTAAATCTTCTATTGTCGATTTTAAAAGCTCTTTTGAATGCGACAAAACTTTATATGCCGTATCGGGAGAATTTGAAGTATGCACATCTGAAACTTGTGCAAACTTCAATTCCATATCGTTAAAAGAAAAATCGGCAAACGATGCATTAATTGAAAAAACAAATGCAGCTAATAAAATTAAGGGTTTAAAAAATTTCTTCATTTTTTTATGCCAAACTTTCCAATTTTTCCAATAATTCTTTATTTTGATTTGCAAATTCTCTGCCCCTTGCTTTAATTGCATAGCTTAAAGCTAAAGGCAAATTAAGCGCTTCAAAGTTTTGAAGGTTGTTATAATAAACTTCTTCAAAATTATCAGGAATTCTTAAAGACCAGTTTTTATCGCCAGAGGTGCCAGGCACATTGTAGGTTTCTTGAAGGCCGAAGAAATCCGTGAAAAATATTTGGATATTTTCCGCTTTTGATGCAAAAACTTCAACCAATTTTGAAAAGGCAAGGAATTTATCGTCTGTATATAATTTGTGCCTTATCATATCTTGCCCGTCAAATTCAGAATAAAGATCTGCCATTAAATTATTAACATGGGGCGTGTCTGCTTCCGTATTAATCATATCTTTTGCCCAAAGCCTTATCGGGCGGTTATCATGGGTTCCTGTCATTGCCCAAGAATTTGGAACAATGTTTTTGCACCTATAGGGGTGATCAGGTTCCGTTGCAATAACGAATTGAACCAATTTCATGCCGGCTAATCCGTATTTTTCCATAACTTTTACAACAGGGTTTGTTAATGTGCCTAAATCTTCCGCTACAATTGCAGATTTATCAAGCCCTGCTTCAATTGCGCTTTGAATAACAATTTTTTCAATCATTCTGCCATAAAGCTTAATTTGTTCATCAGATAAATTTTTCACCCATTTTTCTTCATCGGGTTTAAAATTGGGGTCTGTATCATCTGATGAAATGATTGAATATTTTGATAATTCGGGGTGATTTGGTGAAGAATACAACCTTCCCGCACCTTCGCTTACTTTTGGTTTGCACCCTTTTTTATAAACCCAAGGGTCAATTAAACCTACTGTGTGGTCAATTCTAACGCCACCGGGGTTTTCTTTAAACATTTTTAAATAAAGTTTTTTAAGTAATTCGCCGCCTTTTCCTAAAGTGCCATCCGGATTAAAAAGCTTTTCAGGGTCCATAACGTTAAAATCCCAAGCTTGGCCGTCTTTTGAGAAATAATCAGGCGGGCAGCCAAGTGACCAGCCATCTAAAAACAAAGATTGATAAGCCCAACAATCACGGTCAGAAAATGCAACTTGTCTGTCTGCTATCATTTTAAGGCCGTTTCTTTTGGTATATTCTTTTGTTTCTTGGCCTTGTTTTGCCAAAATAAATTGAATTAATTTATATTCTTCAATTACATCTTTATATTTTTTATTTATTTCATCAATTCTTTTATCAGCTTCTTTTTTATCTGCCTTATAGAACAAATTTTTATCAAGTTCATTTTTCCATTTTGGCCAATATTCAGAATTATTTTCTATTGATAATGCTTCATACAAAGCATCTGTATCTAACCAATAAGCATTTTCTTTTTTAAAGTTTTCAAATTCTTTTTTGAAATTTTTATCATTTAATTTTAAATAGTTTTTGTAAATTTCATCAAAGGCTTCTTTGTATGCTTCAATTGCATAAGAATAAGCTGCTCTGTTTTCGCCTTTTTTAGGGTTAGATTCAACAATTTTATTAAATGTTTCTACACTTAAAAGTTTGTGCCATTTATTTTCAGTTAAACTTTTTAAATCTGCAAATAGGGGATTTTGTGAAAAAACCGTTCCTGTATATGGAGATGGGTCTGATGATTTTGTTTTGCCGTTTGGCCCCAATTGAATAACATTAAAAATGCCGCCAACAAATTCAAAAAGTTTTTTTGCAGCGTTTGAATTATATGTGCCAAAGCCCGTGTTTTCACCTTCTAATGCAGGAAAACTAACCCCATGGCAAATCAGCGCCATATGTTTTTTGCCCAAAACTTTAAGAGCATCGGATAAAGTTTTTTTGTATTCCTTGCTTATTTTTTGAATTTCTGTTGTTTGCATTATTTTATTGTCCTTCCCATAGATATATAAATCAGTATGAAAGCCCTCTTTTTTCAAGATATTCCCTAACGGTGTTCAAAGAAGACTGTACTATCCTTGTTATTCTTGAACTTGACAGGCCAACCATTTGCGCAATTTGTTTTACCTGCATGTTTCTATAAAACCTGTATTCTACAATTGTTCTGTCTTTTTGGGGCAGTTTTGCAATTGCTTCTCTTATAATTCTTCCTAATTCCGTAATTTCAGCGTTTTCATCAGGTGTTGCGTGGGTATCTTTAATAAAATCAAATGGTGAATCATTATCTGATGAAGCTGAAGCTATTGAATCAATTGATAAAATTGTTTCATAGATTGCTTCTCTTACTTTTGTGGGGGAAACATCCAAACTTGAAACGCCTTCGCTTTGTGTGGAATCATCACCCGATTGAATTGAATCTGCATCTTCGCTTTTATGCTTCAGGGTGTACCATTTATATCTGTTTCTAAGTTCATTTCTGATTGCCCACCTGACAGCGGTTGCAATGTATGAGGAATTATATTTTTCCAGCTGCTCATCAGTTTTATTTTTAATTAAAGCCTGAACGGCAATAATGCCTATAGAAACAAGTTCCTCGCATTCAACCATATGCGACGGAATCCTTCTATACTCCACTTTTGCCACTTTTTGAATTATATCAATATAATCTTTTAATCTTGATTGCACTGTCATATTGTTTTTTTGTATAAAATACCGTATTTTAAGTAAATTTTACAATCTTTTCGAGTTAATTGCAAATAGAACCGATTATTTGAATTAGTTTACGTTGTTTTCGCCCGTTTGGTTATCTTTTTTGTAATATTCACTATCATTTTTTTCTTGAATTTTTTTCATTTCTTCAATTTGGGCGCGCATTTTTTCGTGTTTCTGTTTTTTAGAATTGTAAACAAAAATCAATATTTCAGCTACGGCTTTATAAAGGTCGGGCGGTATTTGATGATTAACTTCAACCAAACGATATAAAGCACGTGCCACAGGGGGGTTTTCAATAACGGGAACGTCATTTGCCATTGCAATTTCTTTAATTTCCTTTGCAAAAAGTTCCGCCCCTTTTGCAACCAAAGTGGGTGATTCCATTGTTTGAGCGTCATATTTAATGGCACAAGCCACATTGATTGGGTTTGTAACAACAAAATCCGCATCGGGCACGGAATCTTTCATTGCTTTTCTTAATAATTGCTGCCTTTTTTGTCTTAGGTCTGCTTTTACGTGGGGGTCGCCTTCAGAGTTTTTGTATTCGTCTTTAACTTCTTTAAAAGACATTTTTTGATCTTGCATAAATTTCCACTTGGTAACGCCATAATCCATTGCGGCAATAACCAAAAAGGCA
>DVKW01000008.1 GCA_018715855.1 Candidatus Galligastranaerophilus intestinigallinarum | reverse complement strand
ATATATCGTTTTCGCATGTCAACTTCCTTAATAAATTGAATAAATTATACTTCTTTTAATGTAGAATAGTTTTATGCAAAACCAATCACCAAATTATAAATATTTAACATCTCTTGAATTGGATAAAATTTTATCCGAACTCTCTGATTGCGCCATAACAAGCCCTGCAAAAGAAATGGCGCTTAATTTAATTCCGTATTCGGAAAAAGAAAAAATAGAAAAAGAAATTAATTTAACAACAGAAGCAAAAAATATTTTAGATAACAACGGAATTAATTCCATGCCTGTTGATTTTGCAATAGACCCCGATAAAATCTTAACAAATGCAATAATTTCCGTTAATAACATCATCGACTTAACAAAAATGTTAATTTCTTCAAGAAAATTAAGAACATTTTTATTAAATAATAAAGAAGCAATTCAATTAAATGAAAAATTTATAGATAACCTTTTTGTTGATAAGGAACTTGAAGAAAAAATAGCTTCCGTTTTTGACCAAAATTATAATATTAAAGATGATGCGACAGTTGAACTTTTAAATTTAAGAACATCATTGAAAGCGCAAATTCAAAACCTTAAAAATACAATTGATAATTTATTAAAAGATTCAACCTTCACATCATATCTGCAAGATACAATTGTAACAGAAAGGATGGGAAGAACCTGTTTTCAAGTAAAAGCAAGCGACAAATCAAAAGTTAAAGGTATTGTCCATGATGTTTCAGCCAGCAATCAAACATTTTTTATAGAACCTGAAATTTTAGTTAATATAAATAACAAAATAAGAACAATAGAATGCAAAATTGAAGCTGAAATTGAAAAAATTATTGCAGAATTATCTTCTGAATTTCACAAAATTAAAAATGAACTCAAAATTTCATATAATTCGATAAAAGAAGCAGATTTAATTTTTGCAAAAGCAAAATATTCAATTAAAACAAATTCAACCCCTGCAATTATTACAGATAAAAAAATAATCAAATTGCATTCAATGTTTCACCCGCTTATAAGAAATAAAGAAAATTTGGTTAAAAATGATTTTGAACTTGGGGAAAATTTTAAATCACTTTTAATTACAGGCTCAAACACAGGGGGTAAAACTGTAACATTAAAAACTGTAGGGCTAATTTGCTTAATGGCAAAATTGGGGATGCACTGCCCTTCATCTTATGCTGAAATTTACCCTTTTGAAAATGTATATTCAGATATTGAAGAACACCAAGATATCACTCAATCCCTATCAACATTTTCAGCCCACATTAAAAATATAGCCCACATTATAGAAAATGTTACAAAAAATGACCTTGTTTTATTTGATGAACTTGGCGCAGGAACTGACCCTGAAGAAGGCGCAGCGCTAGCAAGAAGCATTATTGAATATCTGAATTCAAAAGATGTTTTAACCATTTCAACAACACATTTGGGTGAATTAAAAATTTTAGAATATCAAAATAAAGATTTTAAAAACGCTTCGGTTGAATTTGATAATGTAACAATGAAACCCACCTATAAATTAATTATAGGCCTGGCAGGAAGCTCTTATGCAATAGATATTGCTAAAAATTGCAACCTGAAAGATGAAATAATTTTAAATGCAAGGGAAATTTTAAACAAAAATTCAAACCCCGATTCTAAAATTTTTAATAAAATTCAAGAAACACACCAAGAGCTTTTAAACCACACCAAAAAAATTGAAGAAACAAAAAATATAACAGTTAAAAAAGAAGAAGAACTATCTGAAAAATTAAAAGAAATTAAAGAGAAAAAGAAAAAAACTCTTGAATCTTTTAAGAAAAAATACCAATCAAATTTAGAAGCCGCAAGAGAAGAAATTAAAGAAACCTTAAACGAATTAAGAAAAGAAAAAACCGAAAAACTTGTTAGAAGAAGCTATGCAAGGCTTGCTAAGCTTGAAAATGAAATAAGAGCAGAATTTTCAAAAGATGAAGATGAACTTTCAGGCAAATACCCGCCCCTTGATTGGAATGAAATTAAAATTGGGCAAAATGTTTTGGTTATTGGAATTAACCAGCCTGCAATTTTAAAATCCATGCCCGATTCAAAAGGTATGGTTGAAATTCAAATCGGGCTTATAAAATCTAAAATTCATAAATCTAAACTTGCAAAAACAGATAAAAAAGTTTCAAAACAATTAAAAAAATTAAATGTTTCTTTTGATGATTTCAACTCCGGCGCAAGCTTTTCTCCAAGGCTTGATTTAAGGGGAATGAGAGTTGAAGAAGCACTTGATTCAATTGAACAGCATTTAGATAAAGCAATGCAAAAAAATATCCACGAATTCACAATAATCCACGGCCATGGGACAGGTGCTCTTAAAAAAGCAATAAGAGATTACCTGAATGATTCCCCTTACGTTTTAAAATATAGAGCAGGCGAAGACGTTGAAGGGGGAGATGGCGTGAGCATTGTGGATGTAAAATAGTTAATCTTTTTTATTAAAATTAAATTTAATGTTATTAATTTGCATTAAATATTTTTTTAATTCGCCTATATTTGCGTTTTCTTGAATTAAATCTTTACCTGTAGAATTTCTAAGCCCATCCATAGTTTTTCCAAATTCAGATTTTTCACCCAATAAAAGGCTAACCAAATGGTCAAGGTTTTTTGCGGGGTATTGAGAATATTGGTTTAAAATTTCTTGTGGGGTTTTTCCAACTTCAAACTTATATAAAAACCTTGCCGTTAAAATATCGTTTTTTGTAATTGCTGTTCTTCCGTATTGATGGGGCGTGTACATAATATCTTCAATATTTGGGGAATGCCCCAAACCTATTGAATGGCCAACTTCATGGATAATTGTGTGAAAAACTTCATTTTCATCCATATATCTTTTATGAATAATGCCGTCAGATAAACCAATGTTCACTTCTGCAGAATAATATCTGCCAAGTTCATCATAATTAAATTGGCAATGCCCTAAAGATTTTCTTTCAACTCTTCGCCATTCAACATTTATGTGAGAATCATTCAAATTGGAAACAAAATTAAAAATAACCATGCCCCCTAAATGCGATTGCCACATATTAAAAGCTTGCATGACCATATTGTTATATTTTTCGCCTTCAAACTGCCCTAAAGATTTATACCACCTAAAAGGC
>DVKW01000131.1 GCA_018715855.1 Candidatus Galligastranaerophilus intestinigallinarum | reverse complement strand
GATATTTAATTTATCTGCAAGTTCAATAACATCTTTATCTTTAATGCTTCCGCCCGGTTGGATTATACCTTTAATTCTGTGTTGGGCAGCAACTGTTATATTATCTGTTGCGGGGAAGAAGCCATCTGAAGCTAAAATTGCATCTTTGGCAGAATCTACAACCCTCATTAAAGCAATTTCAACAGCACCCACTCTGCTTGTTTGGCCGCCACAGATGCCTATTGTTTTTAAATCTTTTGCAATGACAATTGCGTTTGATTTTAGGTGTTTTGCAATTTTATAAGCAAACACCATATCTTCAATCATCTCCGGTGTCGGTTTTTCTTTTGTAACCACCTTAAATGTTTCAGGGTCTAATTCTTTTCTGTCTGTTTCTTGAATTAAAGCACCAAAGGGGGTTAATTTAATTTCTTTTTCTTGAAAATCTCTGTAATCTTCAAGATTTGTATTTAACTTTATAACTCTTAAATTTTTCTTCGTTTTAAGCTTTTCTATTGCATCAATATCAAAAGATGGCGCAATTACAACTTCTAAAAACATTGAAGTTAATTTTTCCGCTAATTTTAAATTAACTTTTTTTGTAAAAGCAACAATTCCGCCAAAAGCAGATAAAGGGTCGCAATCAAGCGCTTTATCCCAAGCATCTTCAAGCGTAGTTCCAAGCGCAACACCGCAAGGGTTTGTGTGCTTAATAATAACGGCTGCATTAACATCAAAAAATTCCGAAACAATGTTTAATGCTGCAGTTGCATCTACAATATTGTTATAAGAAAGCTCTTTACCGTTTAAAACTTCATAATCAAGCTTTTTTTGCCCAAAATCATAAAGCGAAGCCATTTGATGGGGGTTTTCACCATATCTTAGGTGTTGCTTTTTAGTAAAAGAATAGTTTAAAAATTCTTCATCTTTTTCTTCATTTAAGCCAAAGTTTCTTGATAATTCAGAAAAAATTACTCTGTCATAGTTAGATGTTTTTTTGAAAACTTTGAGCGCTAATTCTTCTCTTTGTTTTTCATTAACATTTTCAAAATCTGTGCCATAGTCTTCAATATCTGAAATAACAATAACATTTTTATAATTTTTAGCGCCTGCTCTTAAAAGCGCAACGCCGCCTATATCAATATTTTTGATTAAAGTATCAATATCTGCATTTTTACCTTGGTAAAGTTCAAAAGGGTATAAATTAACAATAACAACTGAAATTGGCGGATTATTTAATGTTTTAATTTCATCTTCATTTGCTAAAATCGGGGCAAAAATTTCAGGATGAAGCGATTTAACTTTACCTGATAATAATTCTCTAAAACCTGTTATGGTTGAGCTTTCAATTACATTAAAGCCTTTTTCTTTTAAATATTCAAAAGTATTTCCTGTTGAAATTATTTCATAGTTTAATTCAGTAAGTTTTTTTGCCGCAATTTCAATGCCTTTTTTATCGAAAACGCTTATATAAGCGCGTTTTTTTGCTTCGGTTTGCATATATTATCCTTCCTTATCAGTTGCCTTTGTTGTCATAGCCCCACCAATCGCAAATGCCGTCTTTGCAAAATTCTCTTTCTAAATCCGCCATAATTGCTTTGTGGGTCATTTGGTAGGTGATTGGGGTAACAGATACCATATTGTTTCTAACGGCTGCAATGTCCGTGCCGTCATCTTCATGCTTGGTTGTTAATTCCCCTGCCATCCAATAATAGGTTTTTCCCCTTGGGTCTATTCTTTTTTCATAATCATCAGTAAACATTTTAGAGCCCAATTTTGTTATCTGAACGCCTGCCGTGTCTTGTTCTTCAAGAGCGGGGGTGTTTATATTTAAAATTGTTTTTTCGGGAAAATCAATTTTTTCAATTCTTTTTAAAAATTTTCTTACAAATTTTGCCGTAACTTCAAAATATAATGGTTCCATACTCATACTGGCTAAACTAACCGCAATTGAAGGTACACCAAGCATAGCGCCTTCCATAGCACAGCTTACGGTTCCTGAGTATAAAATATCAATTCCAAGGTTTGGCCCGTGGTTTATGCCTGAAATAACAATATCAGGTTGTTCTTCTTTAGATAAAATTGCATTAATTCCAATTTTAACGCAATCTCCGGGGGTGCCTGATGTTACCCATACTCTTTTTGCGCCAAATTGAGGTTCTAATTCTTCAACTCTTATTGGGGTATGAAGGGTTAAAGAATGGCCTGCGGCACTTCTTTCTCTATCAGGTGCAATTGCGTAAACTTCATGGTCTTTAGATAATTCTTTCATTAAGGCTTTTATACCCATAGCGGCAATGCCGTCATCGTTTGAAATTAATATTTTCATTAAATTCCCCTAAAAAAGTCTAAATGTAAGAAAATTATAACAAAAAGAAAGGTTTATTGCCAATTTTGAAATCATATTATAAAATATTTGTATATTTTTTAGGAGATTTTAAAGATGGCAAGAATTGTAAGACCAACATGGGCAATAAGATGTTCAAATTCAAGCTGCAAAGAACTTTTTGAAGTTGTTGTATTAAAAGAAGGTCAACAACAAGAAGTAGTATGCCCAAAATGCGGCGAACATTATACATACCCGCCAAAACAAACAGATGAAGCAGAAAACTAAAGACAGATATTATAAATTTGGTTCATATTTAGAAGAAAAATTCGGCACAAAAGTGTATAAAATTACGCTTGATGCCGAATTTTCCTGTCCAAACAGAGATGGCACCATTTCAAATAAAGGGTGCATTTTTTGTGATGAATCAGGAAGCTTTTCTTGTGCGCATTCATCCAAACTAACAATAAAAGAACAGGTTCAAACCGCAATAAATAACCTTCCAAAAAGGTTCCATGCCAAAAAATTTATTGCATATTTTCAAGCCTATTCAAATACTTATGCACCAATTCAAAAATTAAAACAAGTTTATGATGATGCTTTTTCAGATGATAGAGTTGTTGGTATTTCAATTGGAACAAGACCCGATTGCATTGATGAAGAAAAGGTTAAATTAATTTCTGCTTATAAAAACCCTATTATTGAATTTGGCCTGCAGACAATCCATGATAAAACCTTGAAATTAATTAATAGGGGTCATAATTATCAATGTTTTTTAGATGCTTATAATTTGTGCAAAAAATATGGTATTGAAGTTTGTGCTCACGTTATTTTGGGGCTTCCAAACGAAACTTACGAAGATATGATAGAAACTGCCCGTGAGCTTGCAAGGTTAAAAATAGATGGGGTTAAATTCCACGTTTTAACGGTTTTAAAAAATGCACCTTTATATAAAATGTACATTGAAAAGCCTTTTAAACTCTTATCTGAAGATGAATATTGCAACATTTTATGTGATTTTCTTGAAATTTTTCCCCCAGATACAAGCATTCAAAGAACGGCAGGAACAGGGCTTGTTTCAGAACTGGTTGCACCTTTGTGGGTTAAAAACAAGTTTGAAACCCAAAATAAAATTGAAAGGTTTTTATCTGAAAGAAATACATATCAAGGGGCAAAATATCAAGAATAAAGGGTTTTTACAATGTCTTGAGCGCAAATTGCAGCATCTGACCAGCAATTTTGAAGGTTAAAACCGCCTGTAAAACCATCTATATTTAAAACTTCGCCAATAATCCATAAATTTTTTGCAATTTTTGATTTAAAATTTTTATCTATTTCATCTAAGTTAACGCCGCCACTATGCACAATTTCGCCTTTATTATCAGGGCCTGTTACAGTTAAAGTTAAAAATTCAAGTTCTTCAATTTCTTTTTT
>DVKW01000130.1 GCA_018715855.1 Candidatus Galligastranaerophilus intestinigallinarum | reverse complement strand
AACCCTCTTGTCGGGAATAAAACTTTATCTAATTCCTTTGAAAGTGTCAAATATTTAATTTTAAATTTGGGCTCAATTAATAAAACAGCCCTTATTTTGGGGGTTTTAACCCTATTTATTATTTTTGTTATTCCAAAAAAAATATCAAGAATAATACCATCAGAATTAATTGCATTAATTTTGGTTACTTTTATTTCAATAAAAATGGGAGCCGATGTTGATAAAATTTCAAATATTTCAATTTCTTTTCCAAACTTTATAATTCCAAACTTTGATTTTGATTTAATTTCAAAAGCATTCCCTTACGCACTAACCTTAGCTGTCATTTGTTCATCTGAAACAATGATGACAAGTTTGGTTGCAGATTCTCTTAAATGTGATAGAACAAATGCAAATAAAACCCTGTTTTCTCAAGGGTTGGGGAATTTATTTTGCGCACTGACAGGTTCTATGACAGGTTCTGCAGCTACCATGAGGACGGTTGCCGCTATAAATTCAGGTGCCGCAACAAGGCTTGCCGCTTTTATAAACCCTGTTATTTTAATTTTATTAATCACAATTTGTTCATCTTTTGTAAAAGAAATCCCTTTGTGTGTTTTAGCGGGCATTTTGATTAAAATAGGGCTTAATATAATTGATGTTAAACTTTTAAAAGTTATAAAATATGCGCCAAAAGATGACCTTATAATCTTATTTACCGTTTTCTTATTAACGGTATTTTATAATTTAATTTTTGCAGTTGGTGCAGGAATAACGTTAGCTGCGCTTTTATACGCTAAAAGGGTGGCAGATAAAACCAATTTAACCAAAACAACATATAATATAGAGCCTGAAAACCTGCTTTTAGAGGCTGAATTAACCAAAAATTATAAATATCAAATAAGGGTTGTTCATATAGACGGGCAATTTTTCTTTGGTTCTGCAACTCAAATTGTTTCTCAGTTTGATGAAATGCTTGGAACAAAATATTTGGTTATAAACTATGAATCAACTTCTTTGCTTGATATTTCTGCTGTTTTTGCGCTTGAAGATATTATTATAAGATTAAAAGCTCAGCACATTATTTTAATGCTTATTATAAAATCTGAAGCTGTTTTAAACCAATTAAAAGATTTAAACATCATTTCTCAAATAGGGGAAGAAAACGTTTTCCACACAGAAAAAGATGCGGTTAATTTTGCAAAAAAACATATAAAATTAAACCTTAAATAATGATTTCCCCTTGCCTTAAGACAATTGGTTTTTCACCTGTACATAAAACAACGGTTGAAGCTGTTCCTTTTGGGGGAATACTATCTATTGGTTTAATTATTTTAATTTTATCGCCAAAAATTTTAATTGCTTCATCATAATTTTTAACGGGTTCCTTGTTTGATAAATTAAGAGAAGTTGTTGCTAAAACTCCCCCTTCAAAGTTTTTTGCAACATCTAAAAAACCACTATGGTTTGGAATTCTTATTCCGACAGTATTTTTATTTGATGTTATAAAAAGTGGGCATTTTTCTGTTTTTTCAAAAATAAGCGTAAGCCCCCCCGGGAAAAATTTATCCATTAAATTTTTGGCATAATCCGGAATATTTTTAATATAAGGGTATAATTTTTGAATATCATTGCTCATTAAAATTAAGGGCTTAGTTCTATCTCTTCCTTTAAGTTCATAAATTTTATTCACCGAATTTTCATTTTCTGGGTGGCAGCCAATTCCCCAAACGGTGTCTGTTTCAAAGCCTAAAATGTCATTTTTATTATATTTCATTTTTACTTGCCCTATTAAATTTATTTTTAATTTTTGAAATTAATTCTTCCATATATTCAATTTTTAAAATGTGCGACAGACTAAAATATGAAATTGTCATAATAATTCCAACTAAAAGAAGCTTAATTAAGCCCATAATAAAATTCCATTCAATATATTTTGAATAAATATTTGAAACAAAAGAACCAATTAAAAATGTTATTGCCGCCACAACAAGAATTTTAATGCAGTTTGAAATTAAACTTTTATAGCCAATGCTTATTTTTCTTTTTAATAAAATAGTTAGCATTGAAGCGTTAAACAAAGTTACAAGAGTGGTTGATAGGGCAATGCCGTTTATTCCCATTGGTTTTACCAAAAGCAGGTTTAAAAATATTTTTAAAATAATACACCCGATTGCAATTAAAAACGGGGTTTTAGAATCGCCATAAGAATAAAAAAGCCTTGTTGCACTATCTCTTACAACGTATGGAATGATTGATAAAGTTATAAAAAATAAAATGTCTGAAACCAAAATTGTCGCATCATAATCAAATGCGCCCCTTTGAAGTGCAAGCCTTATTGCATCTGTTCGAACAACAAAAATGCAAACCATCAAAAATGCACCTGCATAAATTAAGGTTCCAATGCCTTTTTTATAATAATGGCGGACGCCTTCTATATCTTTTTGCCCAACTAACCTTGAAAATAGAGGAAATAATGGAACCAAAATTGCCGTTAACAATAACCCCACAGGAAATTGAAAAATTCTGTTTGCATAGCCAAAAGCAGTCCAAGCACCTTCTTTTAAGTTAGATGAAAAGAACATATCAACATAAACGCCCAATTGCCCAATGGTTGAACTTAAAAAAGCTGGGAATAAAAGCTCTAATATTTCGTTAAAATTTTTATTTTTGAAAAAATCAAATGAAGGTTTAAATGAATATCCTATTTTTCTAACCACGGGCGCTTGCAATAAAAACTGTAAAATTGCGCCGAACAATGTACCAACCGCAAGGTAAAAGCCTGTTTTGTCGCCTTTTGTAATTAAAAGAACGATAATAATTCCGACAGATAGCATAGATGGCGAGATATTAGGCAGTAAAAACCTTTTATATGTAACTAAAATGCCGTAATATAAACCAATAACAGCGCCAATTAAAATAATCGGCGACATTATTTTTAAAAGATTTGATGCGTAACCCAAAAGTTCAGGGTTATCGCCATTTATAATTAATTGCATAACCTGATGAGGAAAAAAGAAACAAATTAAGGTTAAAATTAAAAATAAAATAATAGAAAATGTTTCAAACGTGTTAAAAAGCTTTTTAACGTTTTCATCTGGTTTGGTTGTAAAATCTTTAACTATTCTTGAAAAAACCGCAACCGTTGCACTATGGAACGGGCCGCCAACTCCGCCTAAAATAACCAATACAAGAGCAGGAATTTGATATGCATAAAAATAAGCATCTGATACAACACTTGCTCCGTAATAGTTTGCAATAACAATATCTCTTAAAAAACCTGCTATTTTAGACAGCAAAATTATAATTGCAATAAAACTTGCTGCCTTTAAAAGCCCTTGCCCGTCATTATTTTTAGCCTCGTTTGCGGGTTCATTCATTTTCATCTGCTCCAAAAATTAAATAAAATTTAACTGTTTTTTTCTTGTCTTTTTCATCTAACGGTTTAAAAATAATTTTATTTTTGCCATCAGTTAAAAAGTTTGTAATTTCTGTTTTAATATATTTTTTGTTAAACCCTGAAACTTCGGGGTTAAAATAAAAATCGTTTATAAAAAATGCAAGGTTTGAAACCTTATCAGGGTTTTCAATAATTAAATAACAATGGTTTTTATCTTCTTTTAAAAGCTCTTTTAATTCATTTTTTAACGGGCTTTTTGAAGGGTTAAGCGCATTTTTTGAAGAGTCTTCTTTTTTCTTAAAATAAAATTCCTGAACATAGTTCATATTAATTTCATTGTATGAAACATTTTTTGGAATTGTACCTAAATAAATTCCTTTATAATAATGTTTTAAAATGTTTTGAAAAGAAACACCATAGCTTGATAAATACCCTGCGCCATATTGGCTCATTCCAACCCCATGGCCAAAGCCTGCGCCATAAATTGTAAAAGTTGTGGGCAGCAATTTGCCGAATTTTGTTCTATATACTTTTTTGTGGTCTTCTTCTTCAATAACGCCTTCATTTTTTGTTTCTTTCATTTTAAAAATGGCGTTATCTTCTTTTTCTTCTTTTTTAATTTCTTCTTTTATTTCGTCTTCAATTTTTTTATCTGTTTCTTTTTCAACTATAAAATTTGCACTCGGCAAAAATGAACCGTTTTGTTTAAAAAGCCTTCTTATGGGAAGTTCTTTTGAAACAATATAGTTTCCGGATAATGATTTTATTTCAATTTCAAGCGCTTTATAAGAATCGCCCCTTTTTAAAACTTTAATATCTTCTAAACCGTAAAATTCTTTTTCACCTGTATATTTTGGAAAAACTGCCCCTGCTTTTGATTGTTCCAATAATGTTTTTGCTAAAATTTCTTCCAGTTCAAACCTGTCAAATTTCTTTTCCCATCTATATCTTGGTGAATTCATATCAAATGAAGGGATTTTTTCTTTAAAATATTCTTCTAAATCTTTTTCACTTCTTAATTCTTTCAGGTCTTTATTATCTTTAACTGAAACCAAATAGGGTTTATTAACCGTTCCGTTTCCGTATGTATTTATATAGCTTTCTGTTATGCCTGATGCGGTTGAAGAATAAAGAGTTAAAATGATGTCGTTATCATAAAGGGCATAAATTCCAAGAGTTTCATCCACCGCTTTATTTGAAATTGAAGTTTCGCTGTTTGCGCCATAATAAACTTGACATGCGGTTGAATCGCAAACGTCATAGTTTTTATAAGCGGCATTTTCACGGTTTGCATAATCTCTTGCGGCAATTGCCTGTGCTTTAAGTGCATTTAGCCCGAATGAAACAGGCATTTCATTTGGCACAACGCCTTTTAGGTAATCTTGCAT
>DVKW01000129.1 GCA_018715855.1 Candidatus Galligastranaerophilus intestinigallinarum | reverse complement strand
GATAAATTTCTGATGGGTTCAACTGTTGTCATCATTGCCCCTTTTGGTTATTTACTGCATATAAAAATTATAAAATAGCAAAATTCGGGCATATAAAATGGGGTAAAAAGGCTTTATTTAAAAGGCAAATTGGGGAATTTCCAAAAGCGGTAAATTTTTTATTATTTTTGGGGTTAAAAAGTGGTAAAATTTCCCGAACGGTAAATTTTTATTGTTTTTGAAGTTAAAAAAGGCCAAAATTTCCCGAACGGGAAAATTTGTTGATTTTAATGTTAAAAAAGGTTATAATTTTACCGAACGGGAAAATTTTAGGAAATTATTTTGAAAATTACTTCTACAAGCGATTTAGGGAAATTTGCAAAAGAAAAAAGAAAAAGCCTTGGGCTTACTCAAAGCGAACTTGCACTTGCAAGTGGCGTTGGGGTGAGGTTTATTGTTGAATTTGAAAACGGCAAAGAAACCGCACAAATTGGGAAAGTTTTAAAAATTTTAAATTCTCTTGGAATTGAATTTGAGGTTGTTGACCTATGAAAAAACCCCTTTCTGTTTGGCTTTATGGAGAATTAGCCGGCTATTTAAACCAAAACGAAGAAGGCAAATTGCATTTTGAATATAGCGAAAATGCAAAATATAGGCTTTCTTTGAGCTTGCCACAAGATAAAAAAGAATATGTCGGAAAAGAATGCGC
Source organism: Candidatus Galligastranaerophilus intestinigallinarum (assembly GCA_018715855.1). Lineage (GTDB taxonomy): Bacteria > Cyanobacteriota > Vampirovibrionia > Gastranaerophilales > Gastranaerophilaceae > Galligastranaerophilus_A > Galligastranaerophilus_A intestinigallinarum. The sequence continues at coordinate 2,677 of DVKW01000129.1, read as the reverse complement.
AGGCTTTTTTAACGGGCTTTTGCCTGAAGGGGAGCAGGTTAGAAAATTAATTGCAAAAAAATATGGAATTAATTATAAAAATGATTTTAGCTTACTTAGTAAAATTGGCTATGACTGCGCAGGGGCGGTTTCTTTTGTTTATGAAAAAGAAGAAATGCCCGAATTTTTTGAAATTAAAGGAAAAGTTTTAAGTGAAGATGAGCTTAAAAAGCATATTTTAGAATTGCCCAAAAAACCCTTGGGAATGAACAACGGTGAAATTAGGCTTTCTTTAGCGGGTGCACAAGATAAAACGGCGGTTTTAGTTATTGATGATAAAATTGCACTTGCCGATAAAAACATTCCGACAACGCATATTTTAAAGCCTGAAATTCTTGGAATTGATGAAAGTGTTGAAAATGAATATATTTGCCTTATAACAGCCAAAAAAGCGGGAATAAAAGTTCCAAAAGTTGAAATAAGAAGGGCCGGAGATATTAAATATTTCTTAATTGAACGCTATGACAGAGAAATTTTGGATGGAAAATTTAAAAGAATTCATCAAGAGGATTTTTCACAAGCTTTAAATATTGCAAGCGCTTTTAAATATCAAAGCGAAGGCGGGGCAGATTATAAAAAATGTTTTGAAATTTTAAGGCAAACATCGGCACCTGCAGTTAGCATTGTTGAATTTTTAAATATAATGATTTTCAATTTTTTAATTGGAAATAATGACGCCCATGGGAAAAACTTTTCAATTTTGCACCATAAAAACGGGAAAATTGAATTTGCGCCCGCTTATGACATTTTATGCACACAAGTTTATAGCGGATTATCAAAAAAAATGGCAATGAAAATTGGCGGGCATTATGAGCCTGAAAAAATTCTGCCTGAACATTTTGAAAAATTTTGCAAAGAAGTTGGAATTAATGCGGGGCAATTCCAAAAAATGCTTGAAAAACAGGCGTTTTTGCTTCCAAAACTTGTTGAAGAAACAATTTTAGAATTTGAAAACAAAATTGGCAAGAAAATTTTAAATGTTGTTGAAAAAAATTGCGAAAGAACAATTAAAAGATTTGGATTTTAAACAATTTCAACACCTTTTTTTGTTGCTTTTAGGTTTTCAAAAACTTCATATTCAGGGGTTTTAAGGGTTTCATTTATGGTTTTATTTAAAATAAAAAATGAAGGCCCCGAGCCTGACATTTGAAAGCCAAGATTATGAAGGGTTTGAAGCTCTTTATAATGGGGCAGCATGGCAAATTCAAGGTCGTTTTGTAAGTTTGAATTTTCTTTCAAATTATCAAAAGTTTCATAGGCAAGTTTTGTTGAAATTTTAAGGTTTTTTGGCTTTATAATTGTTAAATTAAACGGTTCAAATTCAAGGGGGGTAAGGTTATCGCCTTTGCCTTTGGCTAAAGCTTTTCCCCCAAAATAGCAAAAATTAATGTCTGAACCAAGTTTTGAATTAATTTCAATAATTTCTTCTTTTTTTAAAATGTTATTGTGCAATTGATTAAGGGCAAAAATTGTGCCTGCAGCATCAGTTGAACCGCCTGCTAAACCTGCTGCTATGGGGATATTTTTTTCTAAATAAATTTTGAGCCCCAAAATTGGCAAATTTGTTTTTTTATAAAATTCATGCGCCGCTTTTATTATTAAATTGTTTTCGTTATATTCAATTTCACTGTTATTGCCCGTTAGTTCAATTTTTCCCGTATCGGTTAATTCAAAAGTTAAATAATCAAAAAGGCTTACTGTCTGCATAATGCTTTCAATTGGGTGAAAGCCTGTTATTTCATCTTTTTTAAAAACTTTTAGGGTTAAATTTATTTTTGCAGGGCACATAACTTTTAACATTTATTTTCCCTCTTTAATTCAAGCGACAGTTTGTAAAAATCTTCATAAGAAAGGTTTTCGCCCCTTAAGTTGGGGCTTATTCCGCAATTTTCAAGCGCTTCAACCACGTTTATAAAGCCTGCGGCGTTCAAGCAATTTTTAATGTTTTTTCTTCGCATTGAAAATGCCGCTTTTATTGTTTGTTTAAGGTTTGGAGTGATTTTAACCCTTGGAGTTTCATTTATTTTAAATTTAACAAGGGCTGAATCTACCTTTGGGGATGGATAAAAGCACCTTTTGCCCACTTTTTTTATAATTTTTGTATCTGCAAAAAAGTTTGATAAAATGGATAAAAGCCCATATTCTTTATTTTTTGAATTATTATCTGCAACAATTCTTTTTGCAACTTCAAATTGCACCATTAAAACAATTTCTGTTATTTTATTTCTTGTTTTGTGGGTTATATCATCAATTTCACCCAAAAGGTGCACCAAAATGGGCGTTGTTATGTAATAGGGAATATTTGCAATTACTTTAATTTTTTCTTCTTCACTAAAAAGGGATGGAATATCTGTTTTTAAAATGTCGTTTTTAATTAGGGTGAAATTTTTATATTCAGATAAATTTTTTTCTAAAACGTTTATGGCATCATCATCAAGTTCAACCGCAACAACTTTTTTTGCCTTTTGAACAAGTTTTTCTGTAACAAAACCAACGCCAGGGCCAATTTCTAAAATGTTATCCGATTCAGATACATTATTTAAAATTTCATCAATTACATCTTTTGAAATTAAAAAATTTTGCCCCAAAGATTTTTTTGTTCTGAATTTTTTTGCTCTTAAAATGTATTCGTTTAGCA